>WQTL01000001.1 GCA_009786275.1 Bacillota bacterium
TGGAGGAGCAGTCGCGTTCGAGCCCAAAACCCTGAAAATGCGCTCCGGCTGCGATGGCGGCGGCAAGGGAGCCCTGGTGCAAAACAACCTATCCGCTGCGCTTTCGACAAGCAATGATCAAACCGTTTTTGTACAGGTTCCTGACGGCGGCACCCTGCTGGCTGTGGAGAACCACCCGGCTGACAGTCGATTGAAATTAAGCAAGGACGGCTTGGTGCAGACGCTCTCGGGCCGCATGGGAACCGGGGGCGGGAACGTGCCTATGGTATACGGAATCGGCAACGGGCAGACAAGACAGCCTGCCGCAGGGGAACAGTCCAGCGCCTTGAACTGTATGCACGACCCGCAGGCCGTTATTATCGACTGCCGCAACCACCGCGCCGACGCTGTCAGCGGCACGTTGCAGGCAAAGAGCGCCGGCGGGCAGAGCTTGAATTACATTAACCCGGTGGCTGTGGACTGCCGGCATGACCGGGTGGAGGAAATCAGCGGCACGTTACAGGCGAAAAACACGGGCGGGCATAGCCTATATACCGCCAACCCTATTTTCTCTGACTACATTGTGCGCCGCCTGACGCCCCGCGAATGCGCAAAGCTGCAAGGCTTCCCCCCGGACTGGTGTGCGGGTTTGGAAACCCCAGAGCCCACGGAGGAGGACATTGCTTTTTGGGCCAGGGTGTTTGAAACCCACCGCCGCGCTCTGGGGAAAAGCGAGAGGCCCAAGACGCATGGGCAGATCGTGAAATGGCTCCGCGCCCCGCATACGGACAGTGCGGAATACAAGCTGTGGGGCAACGGCGTCGCGCTGCCCTGCGTGGTGTTCGTCATGCAGGGCATTACGGAACTGGCGCAGAGCGCGGGTCGCCCGCAGGAAGATTGGAGAAATGCATAGTGAGAAGATTTTTTGTTTTCGCCCTGGCCGCGCTGCTGCTTATTCTGGCGGCGGGCTGTCAATGGCTCCCCGGCGACATCGCCGCGCCGCCCCCAACCGAGCCCACCGCGACAACGGCGGCCCCGGCTACCACGCCAACGGCCCTGACCCCACCGCCGCGCAGCTACAAGGGCATTACTGAGGGCGATGTGCTGCCCGGCGAGCTCACGTTCTACTGCGACTGCGCGAAATGCAACGGCGCGGACTGCGCGGGCATCACGGCTGACGGCACGGTGCTGGCCGACCTTGGCCCGGAGGATACTCCCGTGGCGGGGGCCAACTGGCTCCCGCTGCAAAGCCTGGTGGAGGTGGGCGGCACGGTGTACCGCATCGCCGACCGGGGCGGCCCTGGCCTGAACCGCGTGGGGCGGCTGGACATTTTCACCCCGGAGGGCCATGCGGCGGCGCTGCGATTGGGACGGGTTCGTGACATTGAGGTTCGTATCATTGCGCTGGGCAGCGCCAAAAAATAATATTTCAACAGGAGGCAACCCCATGAACATCCAACACCTGAAACTCGCGGAGCTTCGCCCCTACGAGCGCAACCCCCGCAAAAACGACGCCGCTGTCGGCCCCGTCGTCGAAAGCATCAAGCAATACGGCTTCCTCGTGCCGCTGGTGATCACCGCCGAGCATGAGATCATCGCCGGGCACACCCGCTACAAGGCGGCGAAACGGCTCAAGCTGAAAACGGTGCCCTGCGTCGTCGCCGACGAGCTCAACGAGGAGCAAATCCGGGCGTTCCGGCTGGTGGACAACAAAACGGCTGAGTTCGCCGAGTGGGATGCGGAGCTCCTGCCTCTGGAACTGGCCGACATCGCCGCCGACCTGAGCGCCTTCGGCTTCGAGCTCCCCGAGCCGGGCGAGCCCGAGGAAAAGGAGGACGGCGGCGGGCAAAAGGAAACCAGCTTCAACTACCAGGAGCAGTACGGCGTGATCGTCATGTGCGAAAGCGAAGCTCACCAGGAGGAGGTCTACGAGGCCCTCCAGGGCATGGGCTACGATTGCAAGGTGGTGGCGACATGAGGGTAGAGGTTCATAACCGGGTGAGCGACTTCAATTCCTACCGCGCCGCCCGCGTCAAGAGCCTGTTCAACGCCGAGAACGGCTGCAACTTCGACCTGGTGGCCGATCTGGATTTGCCCGAGGGCTGGCAGATCGGCGTGGTGGTAGGGCCCTCCGGCTCCGGCAAAACCTCCATCGGCAGGCTCATTTTCGGCGACGACCTGATTCACGACTACGCAGCGGGCTGGAGCCCCGACAAGCCCATCATCGACGACATCGCCCCGGACGGCGATTTCAACGAGGTCACGGGTGCCCTGGCCAACGTAGGCCTGGGCGACGTCCCGGCGTGGCTGCGGCCCTTCCGGGTGCTGTCCAACGGTGAGCAGTTCCGGGCCGGGCTCGCCCGCCTGATCTGCGCCAAGCCCGACCGGGTGGTGGTGGATGAATTTACGTCGGTTGTTGACCGGCAGATCGCGCAGATTGGATCGCAGGCGTTCCAAAAAGCCTGGCGGCGCTCAAATCCAAAGGGGAAGGTGGTGTTACTTACCCCGCATTATGACATCCTGGA
>WQTL01000002.1 GCA_009786275.1 Bacillota bacterium
ACATAGGCGGCAACACCTTTTTTATTTTTGTCCTGAAAATCGGCGTGACGGGCGCGGCGCTGTCCACCCTGCTTTGCCGGATCGCGGCGGCGGTGACCACTGCCATACTCTGCCGCCGCGGCGGCGCCGTCTCCCTGGCGGGGCTGCTGCGCGTGCGCTTTTTCAGATCCATGATCAAGGACATTCTCGGCGTGGGCATCCCCAGCTTCTTCGAGAACTCCATGTTCTTTATCGGCAAGCTCCTCACCCAGCGGATTTTTCCGCTCTTCGGCACCGGGGCGATCGCGGCCAACGCCATCACCGGCATGATCAACTCCCTTGCCCACATGACGGGAGGCGCCTACGGCATGGCCCTGCAGACCGAAGCCGGCCAGCTCATCGGCGCCGGTGATTATACGGCGGCGAAAAAGCAGACGTTTCGGATCATGACGCGGGCTTATCGGACGATGTTCGTCATCTCCGGCCTGAACGCGGTATTTGCCGGGCCCCTTGTGGGCCTGTTCAGCCTGAGCCCCGAGGCTCAGGCAATCGCCGTGCAGATATTGCATGTGCACTGTATCTTTATGATCGCCGGCTGGCCGATGAGCTTCACCCTGCCCAACGCCCTGCGCGCCGCCGGGGACGGCAAATTCGTGATGGTCACCGCCGCCCTGTCCATGTGGATCGTCCGCGTCGGCTGCTCCTACCTGTTCGCCCTTGGCTTAGGGCTCGGCCCGCTGGGCGTATGGATGGCCATGGGTTGCGATTTCCTCTCCCGCGGCACGGTCTATCTCCTGCGGTGGCGCGGCGGGCGGTGGCAAACCAAGCAGGTCATCAAGGCTAAATCTCCCCGGAAGGAATCGTCTGAGGATGAAGTGTTGGTCTAGCAATCACGAGCCAATCATCGATAGGGAAACCTGGGAGCGGGTACAGGAGATGAAGGGTGTGCCACTGCCCGAATATATGCGGCCTACTGAATCTGGAACGATCCAAGACGAGATAGATGAAGGCTGTGAGCTACGCCTAGGACCAGTGCTTCTGGTTGGAGCATTTCCTGCTCGACGGGCGCCTGGAGATCAGCAACAACCGTGCAGAAAACACCATCCGGCCTTTCACTGTAGGCAGAAAAAATTGGTTGTTCGCGAATTCCGAGAAGGTGCGCACGCCAGCGCCGTGCTCTTCAGCATTGTTGAAACTGCCAAGGCCAATGGGATTAACCCCTATGATTACCTGACCCACGTGTTCAAAACCGCGCCCAATTGTGATTTCTCCAAAAACCCGGCAATGCTGGAATGCCTCTTCATGCATCTGATGTGACATGTTATTTTACGTATACGAGGCTACCCAACGCAAGCGCATCTTTTTCAGCGTACCATTACAAAACACAATAAAGTGGACAAGCCCTTGACTATCAAGGAGTTTGTCCACTTTTCTTTTTCTTTGACATAAACAAGCCGAACAAAGATTATGTACGAGAAACCCACACAATTTTTCACAGGGTTTTCGGGTAATCGTGTGGCTGAATATAAGTAATTTTTCTGCCCTGCTGAATATACTTTTATGGTAAAAAGAGGGATACTATGGAGAAATTACAAAACCCTCTTCTTCACCTCCCCCGACGGCCTGCGTTGGAACGGCGACGAGCGCGTGTGGGCCGACGCTCTGGACGTGCCCTCGCGGTTTCGGTTTTCGCCGCGGTGAAGCTGCTCACGGCAAAGGAGGTCGCCGAATGGTTCGACCCGGAGGTCGCCAAGACCTTCAACGGCCCCGGCGTCGTGGCAATCAACGAAACCCAGGACGTTGGCGATTACGAGATCACGCTGCAGGGTATCGCGCCGGCGCAAAACTTCTCAATCATGACCATGATCGCCGACGGCAAGCCGATTACGAACGACACGGACCAGGTTTTCGCCGCCATCGCCGTGCATGGGCGTACCGCCGCCGAGGTAATCGTTGACCGCTCCGTCGCCGAAAAAGAGCACATGGGACTGACCACGTGGCGCGAGGCTCCCTGGGGTAAAATTGCCCTAAGCGATGCGCTTGTCGCGAAGAATTATCTCGACGAGGAGGAAATGCGCTCCTTGCAGCTGATCGTGTCGGCCTATCTCGACCTGGCCGAAAACCGCGCACGGCGCGGCATCCCTATGACCATGCAGGACTGGGCAGGACACTTAGATCGGATTCTGCAGGCAGACGGGAATGAGTTGCTGACCAACGCAGGCAGCATCTCCGCCGAAATCGCGCGCAGCCACGCCGAGTGTGAGTTTGAGAAGTACCGCGTGGTGCAGGATCGGCTGTTTGAGAGCGACTTCGACCGGTTCGCGGCGCAGCAGATGGAGCGGTTGGAAGAGAAGATAGCAAACTGAGTATCTGCATATCCCCCTCTCCCATCTGCATATAAACAGCCATATTGTATGCAGAAAATGCGTTCACATCACACGCCAAAGGCATGAGTAAAGAAAGTATTAACAAAAGCTGGAAGATGTGATATAATCAGCCCAAGGGGGCTGAGAAAATGAGCGAGCT
>WQTL01000003.1 GCA_009786275.1 Bacillota bacterium
CCTGCGCCTCCCCCGCCGCCGGTGCGGACGGGCCGCGTCTGGCTTTCCGCCTACGCGAAGGATTTTACCGCCGCGGCGCAGGGCGGGACGAAGGAGGCGCTCCCGCTGGAGACGCAGCGGACGGAGGGCGGCATGGCCCTGGGGCCGCAGGGCGCGCAGGTGCCGGAGGACGGCTACTACATGGTGCTGTGGGAGCTGGGCGTGGACGGCGCGCGGGGCGAGGCCACGCTGCAGTTGGGCGTCAACGAGGCGATGAGCCAGCTGACCTACCCGCTGCGGCAGGGCTACGACAACGGCCAGCAGGTGACGTGGCTGAACAAGGGCGACAAGCTCGGGCTGTTTTTCCAGGCGGGGGAGGATCAGGCGGAGGTCCGGTGCGGGAGCGCGCAGTTCACGGTGATACGGCTGGGGTAGGATCCCTTTTCTCCCCCTCTGGCCTGCGTGACAGAGGGGGGAAAGAAAAACATATTCGCGGGCCCTCTTCATAACAGGATGTACAATGATATAACAACAGGGCGGAGCCGGTGTGGCTGCGCCCTGGGGTGTATTTCTGTAACCGGAAAAGGCCGCGCGGCGTGTCTTCGGTAGAGGGAGCCTGGGGGATTCGGTGGATGGCGGGCGGAGGGCGTCTAATGTCTGATATCTAGCATCTGATATCTAAGCTTACCGGGCAGTGGTCCGCGCCGTAGACGGTGTGCAAAATTTCGGCCTTCGCCAGGCGCGGCGCGAAACGCTTGGAGGCCAGCCAGTAGTCGATGCGCCAGCCCACGTTGCGGTCCCGGGCGCCGCCGCGGTAGCTCCACCAGGAGTAGGCGCCGTGTTTCTCGGGATAGAAATAACGGAAGGTATCCACGAAGCCGGCGGCGAGGAGCTCGGTCATTTTGGCGCGCTCCTGGTCGGTGAAGCCGGCGTTCATGTGGTTTGTCTTGGGGCGGGCGATGTCGATCTCCTCGTGGGCCACGTTCATGTCGCCACAGACGAGGACGGGCTTTTTCGCGTCGAGGGTGAGGAGGTAGGCGCGGAAGGCGTCCTCCCATTCCATGCGATAGGGCAGGCGCACCAGGCCCTCGCGGGAGTTGGGGACGTAGACGTTGACAAGATAAAAATCATTGAACTCCAGGGTAATGACGCGGCCCTCCTGATCGTGCTCTTCTATTCCTATTCCAAAGCTTGCGTTGACAGGCGCGAAGCGGGTAAAGATCGCGGTGCCCGAATAGCCCTTCTTCCGCGCGGAGTTCCAATAGGCGCTGTGGCCTTCGGGCAGGAAGAGGGAGGTATCCACCTGGGAGGCCTCGGCCTTGGTTTCCTGTATGCAGACGATGTCGGCGCCGAAGCTTGCGAAGATATCGGCAAAGCCCTGCTTCAGGCAGGCGCGTATGCCGTTGACGTTCCAGGAGATGAGTTTCATGGCTGTGCGTCCTCCCCGCGCTTCGTTTTGAATACGATATGCTTGCTGAAGAAGTAGTTCAATATGACCACCATCACCTGGATGAGCAGCAGCTTGGACAGGAAACGGAACGCGTCCTCGGCGATGATTTTTTCGGCGGCGACGGGCACGCGCAGCCAGAGGGGCGTGAACCAGGCCTCGCACCGGGGCCAGAGGAGGTCGAAAAACACGACGGTGAACAGGGTATCCAGGCCGAAGGAGAGCAGGCGCGCCGAGGTGAAGGTCCAGGCCTCATGCAGCAGTTGGCGGCGCTCCCAGCTTTTTTGCTTGAACACGAAGAGCTTGTTGACCACAAAGGCGAATACCAGCGCCACGACGAACGCGGCGGTGTTGCTGAACAGGTAGCTGTGGCCGCCCCAGCGCGGCTTGAGCAGCCATTCGAGGCCCCAGAGCACAATCATGTTCACCGCCGTGGTGAGCACGCCGTAAAAAACGTAGACGATGAGTTCCCGCAGCTTGTCGCGTTTGTTCATGGGGGAACCCCCTTTCCTGCGCAAATTATAAGGCCGCAGGGCGGAAAAGTCAAGAAAAATCTTGCGCTTGACAAGCTCCGCGTTTTACGCTATAATACCTTTGAAGCAAAATAATTTAAAGAAAGCAGGCTGACCTATGGTATTTTTACTTCCGATTCTCGCGCCTTTCCTCTTCCCCTTGTCGGTTGGGTCCAACATCCTGGAACTGCTCACGGGCAACGCCGCGCTGGAAGGCTGCTGGTGGGAACAATTCGTCGGGTTCTGGCAGCTGGTGTGGAATTCGATGGTTAACTGGCTGTAAGACAACGACAAGCGCACACACGAAACAAAAAAAGAGCGCCGCGGCGGAGGGAAGCTGCGGTGCTTTTTTGTATTATATGTAGAGACGCACGGCAGTGCGTCTCCAAACAAAAATAATATCTGCAATGGAGACGCACTGCCGTGCGTCTCTACATACACAGCTCAATTATTTCCCTTGATGGTGATGGTGGTCGCCTTGGCGTCGCCGCCGATGCTTTGGCATTCGATGGAGCTGCCCGCGCGGGCGCCGCCGCCGATGTCGCCGCAGTGGATATGGCTGCCCGC
>WQTL01000004.1 GCA_009786275.1 Bacillota bacterium
CCACATGATCTTAGGGATGGGCATCATGCTGGCCGCCAGCGAGGTCCCACGGATTGCCCAGCAATTTGGTCTGGACACGTCAGCGAAGGTAAACCTGAGCTCGGTTGTGCACATGACCTCGACAGCGGTGAACCTGACCAAGTCAATAGCTCGGTGAAATTAGCTTAACCTGCGCTCCATCTCCCGCTTCGTCAAGCCGTTCTTCTTCCCCTCCAGACGGAACGTGGCGCTCCCGGCGAGCATGTACGGCGCGCGGGGAAAATTCGGCGTGTTGCAGATGTCCTCACCGCCGCCGCCCGCCAGGATGTGCCCGGCCAGGGTGTCCAGCACCCGGTTGAACTTTTTCATCGAGCCGTGCCCGAACAGGTTCAGCACGGGGAGGGGTATGTGCCGCAAGATCTCCCCTGAGCCGATGCCCACGCCCTGCCCCCACGCGAGCCCGGCGCGTGCGCACCAGTTGCGTGCCGTGGAGATGGCCACGGCGTTCTGCCCGCCTTCATAGAAGCCGTTGTTGACGACGGCGTACACGCGCGCGCCGGGCGGCAGGCCCTGTTCATGCTTGACCAACTCACGCAGGAAGCCCGAGGGGATGCCGTCCACGTACAGCGGGAAGGCGATCACATATGCGTCGCAGGGTTCATCCCAGCCCTGAAAAATCTTGCGGCCGGGCAGCCGTTCCTCAAGGAACCGCAGCAACATGGCCGTGACGCCCTTGCCCTTGTTGGGGCTGCCGTTGATGAAAGCGACCTTCATACCGCTGCCTTGTGTTCTGGTGGTCGAAAGCCGGGAGGGCTCGACATTGCCGTATAATTCCACAGAATGGTTGACCGCGTGCAGGTTGCGGGCGTTGGCCGCGCAGTAGCACCGCGCGGTTTCGCGCTCCGCCTCGGTGGTGTCGCCGTACAAATGCCAGGCGAGCTCCAGCCTTCGCTCATAGCGCGGGATGTGGTGCATCTCGCCTTCGTTGTCGTGGAACCAGGGCAGCATATACCCGATATGCCGGTCGATCATGGCCTTGACGTCCGGCGAAAACCCGCCGTAATAACAGCGGCTGATAATCGTAAGCTTGTCGGCCTGGGCCAGCAGGCGGCAGAACTCCTGCCCGCGGTCGGGGATAACGCACTCGCCGGGCGTTTTCGTCCAGCACAGGAAGCAGCCGGTGCAGGGCTTTACGCCGGGGGCAGCGGCTAGCAACGCAACCGTTTCGCTCGGTGCAGCGTCTTCCGCGGAAGCCGCAGGCAAATATTGCTGCGCCTGTTCAGGGGACAGGTCGTGTAAAATGAGGTGCATGGCTGACATTCCTTTCGTGGAGCTCGGCTATACAGCAATTGTAGCACATCCGCGCGGCGTTTGCAAGATCCACTCACAAATACAAATAGGAGGCGTCATTTTGAACCAGCAATACCTTTATCCGCAAAATCTCAAATCCGAGGTGAGCATGTGGCTGTGGAGCATGCGCGATTTTTCGGTCGTCGCCATCTGCGCGCTGGTTTCGGCGCTGGTATTCGCGACCACGAAATCCGCCATCCCCCTAGCCGTGGCGGGCGTCTACGGCTTCCTGACCATCCGGCTGGAGGACCTGTGCGTGCTCGACTTCCTCAGCTGGGCCACCCGGTATTTTATCACCACGCAGCAAGAATTCAGATGGAGGTTGCATCGTGCAGAAAAGAAAGAATAAAAACAGCGTGCAGGACCTCATCGGGATACAGGGCTTCAGCAGTTATGGCCTGCAGACGGAGCAAGGCGAGCTCATATTTTTCTCTATCCGGCCGCAGAACATCTCCGTGCTGTCCTACGAAACGGTAGCCCAAAAAGTACGCCAGCTCCAGCAGCTGCTCAGCGCCGTGCCCGAGCTGGAATTCCTCTGCACCGACTCCTGCGAGAGCTTCGAGGAAAACCAGCGGCACATCAAGTTCCTGCTGGAACAGGAGCCGAACCCCGATGTGCGCAGGGTGCTCGAGCAGGACATCGCCCACACCATGCTCTTCAACATCCTGGCATTCATGACCCACCAGCTGCTGGGGCGCGGGAACACTGTCGCCGCCATTGACGAGCTCTATATTTTCCTGACCAACATGACCGTGATCGAGTATATCCGCAATGCCATGAAGCGGGTGCGCAAGAAAGAATCGGCGCTGGTGCTGGCCAGCCAGAACTGCGAGGACTTCCTGGGCCTGTACAAGCGTTCCGTGAGCAAAGCGGTGCAGGAATACCTGGAGGACATCGCCGAGGAAGCGCCCAAGCTCCCACGTTCGCCTCGTGAGGCCAAATAGCCTCGGTTCGGCCCCCGTACCCCGCCCTAAGCCGTTGCAGCCCAACGTGGGCCCTTTGTGGCCGCTTGTGAGCGATCCACGGAGAACGCCAGAAAAGCCGCAATGACTTGACCCGCATGGGACACGAGGATTTACGGGCAGAGAAAGAAACGATGGAGAAGGCAGGATAAAAGGGTGATGCTGGTTTCCCTGCATCACCCTGGTTTACACCGACCGGCAACGCCGTTCGGGGATC
>WQTL01000005.1 GCA_009786275.1 Bacillota bacterium
ACGACTTCCGGCTGCGGCACGCCGACATATTGCGGCATGTAGTACATACGGTCTCCCCCTTATAATGATCGTAATTCCGGGCACAGTTGCCAAAGCGCCCTCTCGGGCGCCATGGATTTCAGGCAAGGGGTTGCTCTGCGGGCGGTACGGCGGCTTGTTTGTCCCTGTCACGCCGCTTCTTCAGGAACAGGAACACGAGCAACAGGACCACGCCCATGGGCAACAGGTACCCGTAGTTCTCCATCAAGCCCGTTTTCGGCGGCTCCGGTTCGACAGTCCGGTAGGCATAGAATATCCACCGGAAATCCGCTTCGCTTTTCTCCTCGTAGACCTCCATATCCGGGGAAACCGTCAGGGTGACGTCGAGGGTCTTGCGGCCGCCCAGCTCGTAGGTGCCCAGCTGGAGGGGCGTCACGGTCATGTCGGGCGGGCCGTCCCCGCGGCTCCTGCCGTCGTAGATCACCTGGCCCTCCAGCTTGATCGTCAGGTGTACCTTGTCCAGCAGGTCCACCGGGCCCGTGGTGGACACCGGTTCCGCCATCATGGTGACGGTGTAGGGTATTTTCGCTTCCGGGGTGGTGTCGTTGTGCGACAGGTTCTGGATGGTGATGACCTTGTGGATCACGTCGCCCGGCATCAGGCCACGCGCGTCGATGTAGTAGACCCCGTTCCCGTCCGTGTGTATCCCGTCCTGGTCACCGATGAGCACGCCGTCAGGCAGCTGCACCGTTTCGGCGGCGCCTGCGCGGACTGCCATGCCGGAAATCATGGCAGTCAGCAAGCACAGCGTCAGCACGACGGAGAGCGTCCTTTTTTTTATGGGAGGCATTGTCTTTTCCCCCTCTTCCTGGAATTTTGCCTTGCCGCCCGCATGCCGCGCAGGCGGCAAGGCTAGGGTCATGCTTTGAACTTCCGTGCGTTTTGGCAGACGAATGCATTTTCTTCCTGGGTTTTAGATGACAAATGCATTTTTCTTCCTGGGTTTTGCCTTGCCGCCCGCATGCCGCGCGGGCGGCAAGGCTAAGGGTCAGTTGCTTTGGACTTCCGCGATTTTTAGAGGACGAACGCGTTCACGCTGTCCAGCTTGGCCGTCAGGTCGGTCAGAATGGTGCCGCTCAGGTTCCAGCCGCCGCCGTCGGAGGAGGACAGCGCCTTCTCGACGTTCTGGATGGCTTCCATTTTGACGATCAGGTCGAACTCCAGCAGGCAGTAGGCCTCGGTGGCCGCCGCGTGGAGGCCCACGGCATCCAGGATGAGGTTGCTGGGCTTGCCGCTGCCCAGGGCGCCGATGTAGTAGAAGAAGCCGTCGGCCGCGTTATACCACCAGTCGCCCTCAACGCAGGTGCTCAGGTCGGTCTTGACGAAGCTGGTGAAGACCAGGTTGATGTAGCCGTTGGGGTCGCTGATCACGGGAACGCGGGTGCCGCTGGGATAGAGGGTGCTGCTGGCCGGGAGGGTGATGGCGTGAGGCAGGGTCGCTGTCGCCGGGAAGGGAGCGCCCATGTCGGCGTGCGCGGGATTGGACAGGTTGAAGGTGGCCCACTTGTTGTAGATGGTGGGAGCCTTGATGAACTCCATGAAGCCCCAGTCGGAGAAGGTCACCGTGTTGGTTTTGTCGTCCTGCGTCAGGTTGAAGAGGACCTTCTGGTACTGGCCGTCATACGCGGCGTTGCCGGTGCCGCTGATGGGGGCGTACGCCACGAAGCCGTACTCGGTCTCCTGGTTGGGCGCGGTGCCGACGAGGTACTCCTTGACCATCAACGTCACGCCGGCGGGGATGGGGGTGCCCGCGTAGGTCAGCGGGGCGGGCAGGGTGGCTGCCGTGACAGCGGTGAAGCCGTCATAGATTCCGCCTGCGTCGAACGCGGCTTTGGCTGTGATCTGCGGGATGGTGGCCGTGCCGCCCGCCCAGACTGCGGAGCCTTTGGCGGGGTCGCCGGGATTGCCGCCGGCGGGCGCGTCGAGCAGCGTGAGGATTTCGGCGAAGGACACGCGGACAAGGGCCTTGCCGCCGCTTTCGTTGACCACCCACACGTCCTTGTTGATGTCCACGTCGGGTTCATACTTGTCGTCTTCGTCGAAGACCTCGGCGATCTTTACGTCGCCCTTGGAGAACTGGCCGGTTTCCATGTGGTTGTCCCTCGTGTCGATGGACGTGAACCACGCGAAGGTGGCACCTGCGGTGGCCGTCGCGATGGCCAATACGATGGCCAGTACCATGATGAGCTTTTTGTTTTTGCGCATGACTTTTCTACTCCCCTATTCTTTCATTTTTTTATACCAACCGCCGCTTCCGGCACGGCGGATCAGTATCGGTTCAGTGCTCCTTTGTTTTTTTGCCCGCGACGGTGAAATACCAGCGGAACGTGCAAACGCAGGCAAAGAAACAGACGATGGTGAGGATGGCCAGGATCATGTTCTCCCGGACCCTCTGCAGGAATCCGCCCAGCCCGGGCACGGCGAGAATCTTCTTCCCGACGAGGGCTTCGCCGGAGACCGGCGGGTCGTCGGTG
>WQTL01000006.1 GCA_009786275.1 Bacillota bacterium
AGGCCGCGGGCAGGGGATTGGAGGCTCTGCTGCTGCGCGGGGGGGCCGCGCCCTGGCTGCGGGCACTGGTGATCGACGGGCTGTGGGCGGGGGTGGGCACCCTGGTGGGCTTCGTCCCGCAGATGCTGCTGCTGTTCGGCTGCCTGGCTTTTCTGGAGGGCTGCGGGTACCTGGCGCGCATCGCCTTCGTCCTTGATTGCCTGTTCCGGCGCTTCGGGCTTTCGGGCAAGTGCTTCATGCCCATGCTGCTGGCCACGGGCTGCGGCGTGCCCGCGATATTGGCCACCCGGGCCATCGACGACCCGCACGAACGCAGGGTCACGGCGGTCACCTGCACGTTTTTGCCGTGCAGCGCGAAATTGCCCATCATCGCGCTGATCGCCGGGGCGATGTTCGGCGGGGCGTGGTGGATGGCGCCGCTTTCGTATTTCGCGGGCTTCGGGGCGATTATTCTGTCCGCGTTTTTGATGCGCGGGAGCCGAAAAAAATCGGGCGGCGGCTTCGTGCTGGAGCTGCCGGACTACCGCCTGCCACGCGCGTCAAATCTGATACGCAACGTGTGGAGCCGCACGGCTGCCTTTTTGAAAAAAGCCGGGAGCGTGATCCTGCTCTCGGCGATGGGGGTGTGGTTTTTGTCCTCGGTGAAATGGGAGGGCGGGCGCTTCGCCTTCGCGGAGAGCCTTTCCAACGGGCTGCTGGCGGACTTCGGGCGGGCCCTCGCGCCGCTGTTCCGGCCCCTGGGATTCGGGCAGTGGCAGGCCGTGACGGCGACATTCACGGCGTTTATCGCCAAAGAGAACGCCGCGGCGACGCTGGGGATCCTCTATAACGGCAACATCGCAAAGGGGTTTACGCCGGTTTCCGCGTTGTCATTTCTCATTTTTAATTTGCTCTGCGCGCCCTGCGTGGCTGCGGTGAGCGCCCTGCGGCGGGAACTGGGGAGCGCGAAACGCACGGCGGCGGCGGTGGGGTTCCAGTGCGGGGTGGCGTATGCGATTGCGTTTTTGGTGTGGAGGGTGGGGGGATGGATAGCGGGGTAAACTTAAGCGACCAACTGCTGCACAAGGTCGTGATTGTTGTCAATGAGATACAGCAGATTGCGCGCGGAGCCATTGGGCGCGTTTTTGCCGCCTTCCCAAGCCTCCACGGTGCGCGGCGATACACCCAGCACGCAGGCGAGGCCCCGCTGGGATAAATTCAGCGCGAGGCGCACCCGCGCCACATCCGCAGGCTTATATTCGGTTACAGGCAGTTCACGGACCGTTGTGCGGCAGCGGCTTTTGTCTCCGCGCACATAGGAAACGGCGCATTCAAGGCTTTCCTTCAGCTCTTTGTAGTAGTCCACTGTTATGCCTCCTTCTTAAGGATGTCAACCAAGCAGGACAGGCTTCGCCTCTGCTCGGATGTCAGGTTTTCCTGCACGTTCTTGGGATAGGCAAGCAGCAAAAAGATCTTCTCCCTGACGACGATGTCAACGTAGACGACCCGCGCGCCGCCGCTCTTGCCCCTGCCGGGCAATTGGAAGCGAAGCTTGCGGCAGCCGCTTAACCCGGGGATCACCATACCCGCGTCCGGGTTCTCCAGCAAAACATTCTCCAACTCCCGTAAATCACCGTCATTCAAGCCGGCGGCGGCCCAGCTGCGCTCAAACGGAATGGTGCGAATAAACTCTCGTTTCATAGCTTACCTTCCCGCTGCCATTATATACTATTCAATCGTAGTTGTCAAGAAGTATTTTTGGATCGGCGTGCGGGCGGGCGTGTTTTTTGTGCGGGCGGGCGTGTTTTTTGTGCGGGCGGCAGGTTGCCGCCCCTACAGGTGCTATTCTTTTTCCTCCATGTTGTCCAGGGCGTATTTGCAGCATTGCAAAATCAGCAGGTTGAACGAGATGTCGTTTTGCGCGGCAACCTTATGAAGTTCCTCATGCAACTCGTCCGTAAAGCGTATCGTGACAGGCATGGTTGCCCTTCTCAAGTTGTTATCCACTTTAAACATATAACCACTCCTATAATTACTCTTGACATAATTATAGGTTCGGTGTTATATTTATTTCCGTAACTGCTAATAGTTATATTTTTATGTGAGGTGGTATTTATGGAAGATAAAATCCCGGATTGTATCCAAAGCGGCGTTGCCTGCGATGGCGAGTGCTGCGACGAATGCGACTATCTCATCTGCTGCGCGAAGGACGGCGACGAGCTGTGCGGCAGGCTGTGCGGCAAATGCCTTGCGGAGAACGGGGCGTGCCCGTTCAATATCATCCCGCCGCCAGGCACACCCAGCCCTCCTCCTCGTGCCGGTCAATGATGTGGAAGCCGCTCAGCTCCAGCGCGGCGAGGACGTCCGCCGCCCGGGTATCGATGATGCCGGAGCTGATCCATACGCCGCCGGGATTCAGGTGGGCCTTGATTTGGCGGGAGAGGGCGATGATGGCGTCGGCGACAATGTTGGAGACGACGACGTCGAATTGGCCTGATACGCCGGCGGCCAGGTCGCCTTGGAGGAATTCGCATT
>WQTL01000007.1 GCA_009786275.1 Bacillota bacterium
CGACGGCGTGAACGACGCGCCCTCCATCAAGAGCGCGGACATCGGCGTGGGCATGGGCATCACCGGCACGGACGTGACCAAGAACGTGGCCGACATGGTGCTGGCGGACGACAACTTCGCCACCATCGTCACCGCCGTGGGCGAGGGGCGGCGCATCTACACCAATATCCGCAAGGCCATCCAGTTCCTGCTGGGCTCCAACATCAGCGAGGTGATAAGCATCTTCCTGGCGTCGATGCTGCGCATCACCATCCTCAAGCCCGCGCACCTGCTGTACGTCAACCTGGTGACCGACTGCTTCCCCGCCCTGGCCCTGGGGCTGGAAAAGCCGGATCCCGACATCATGAGCCAAAAGCCGCGCCGCGCCAAGGACGGCGTCTTCGCCCATGGCCTGGGGACCGACTGCCTGTATCAGGGCGCGATTGTCAGCGTCCTGATCATGGCGGCCTTCTTCATCGGCGAGTTTATTCAGAACGGCTTCTGGCAGTTCACCAATATCCTGGAGGCGGACGGCGCGGAGGGCATGACCATGGCCTTCCTCACCATGAACATGGCGGAGATGTTCCACTCCTTCAACATGCGCAGCCAGCGGAGTTCGGTTTTCACCATGTCCCGCAAAAGCGGCGCCAACTGGTGGCTGTGGGGCTCCTTCGCGGTCTCCCTGTTCCTGACCTGCGCGGTGGTCTTCGTCCCCTTCCTGCGGGAGGCCTTCAAGCTCGAGCCCATCAGCAGCCTGGGATTCGGCATCTCCATCGGTCTGGCGTTCGCCATCATCCCCATCGTCGAAATTGTGAAGCTCTTCCAGCGCCTGGCGGCCAAACGTAAAAAAACAGGTGAATCGCTATGAAAAAAATCCTCCTGCGCATCCTCCCCCGGCTGCTGCCGGCCGGGGCGCTGTTCCTGCCGCTGGGCTCGCTGACCATCAGCCTGGGCGCCCTGTTCGAAAGGCCGACCTCCTACAACCTCGTCGGGCTGCTCAAGACCTTCGGCGGCAAGGGCAACGAGCTGTTCCTCAACCTGCTCAAGAGCGAGGCGATGGCCCCGGCCGTCCCCTGGCTGGTGCTATCCATCGTGGGTCTGGTGCTGGGCGTCCTCGCGGTCCTGGCGGGGCTGGCGCTGTCCTGGCGCGGGAGCATCAAGCTTTATGCCGCCAGCGCCGCGGTGTACGCCGGCGGCACGCTGGGCATCGCCCTGGCGGCGGCCGCCTTTCCGCTGTTCGGCAAAATCCTGGTGGAGGCCGTGAGCCTCGCCAGCACCGCGCTGGGCTACGGCGTGTGGATTCTGCTGGCGCTGCTGCTGCTCAACGCGGCGGTCTGCTTCTTCCAATGGCGCGCGGAAAAGGAACAGGCACGCCTGGCGGCATTGGCAAAGAGGCAAAAGCAAAAGCGGAAGCGATAGGTCAATCTGTAGGGGCGGCATTCTTGCCGCCCGCTTATAAAAAAAATTTCGCGCGAACCCCTTGCTTTTTTCTCCGGGGCGTGTTATAATAGGAAGGATGAGATATCCGGGGCTTGTTTTTAAGGGACGAACGACGTTGAGAGTGGGCATAGCCCGCTCTTTTGCTTGTATAAAGATAACGGAGGGAACACCATGGATATCGCCGCCCGGGCCAAGGCCCTCGCGCTCCCCTTTGCCGAGCAGCTCGGCCTCACCCTGTGGGACGTGCGCTTCCTGAAGGAGGGCGCGCAGTGGTACCTGCGTTTCTGGATCGACAAGCCCGGCGGGGTGACCCTCGACGACTGCGAGGCCATGAGCCGCGCCGTCGATAATCCCCTGGACGACGCGGATTTCATCGCCCAGGCCTACTCCCTGGAGGTCTGCTCCCCGGGCATCGAGCGTGAGCTCACCCGCGACGAGCATTTCGCGCAATACATCGGGGAGCGCGTGACCGTCAAGCGCACCTATCCCCCGCAGGAGATTGTGGGCGTACTGGAGGCCTACGAGAACAAGCAGCTGACCCTCGCGCTGGAAAACGGCCAAGCGCTCACGATTGAGAAGAAGGCCTGCGCGTGGGTGAGGCTGTACGACGAGTTCGAGGAAGTGGACGAAAGGGAGGAATGATGGAGCGTTACATCCAATGCGACGGCGCCTCCATCTGGACGGACGCGCGCGGCACAGCGCATAAGGGCACTATTTTGCTGGCCAGCGGCGGCCCCGGCTGCTGCGACTACCTCCGGCCCGTTTCGGAGATGCTGGAGGACGCCTTTCAAGTCATTCGTTTTGAGCAGCGGGGCTGCGGGCGTTCCACGGCGGACGGGAACTATGACCTACAGACGGTTCTGCGGGACATGGAGGCCATCCGGGAGGCCTATGGGCTTGACGAGTGGATTGTAGGCGGGCATTCCTGGGGCGCGGACCTATCGCTGATTTACGCCCTGGAACATCCCAAGCGCGCGGCGGCGGTCGTCTTCATGGCGGGTATCGGCCTGCAGCGCAACCACGAATGGCGGGAAATTTTCTTTGAGAATCAAGCGGCACGCGGTGAGGAACTGCCTCCGATGAAATATCCTTTCAACTCGG
>WQTL01000008.1 GCA_009786275.1 Bacillota bacterium
CCCGCAGGATGATCTCCTCCCCGGCCGCAACCGCGCCGAAGGGGGCTTTGTGCAATATGGAACGGGAACGGTAGGGAACGAAATGCATGAATGTTAGACCTCAGATGTTAGACGTTAGATTTTAGATTATTCCTCCGCCGCTTCCCCGGCGCTCGTTCTGACCGCGGCACTCCTCTGTATATCCGATATCTCGTCCACCAGCACAATGTAGTCCCTGGCCCCCTGGGCGTCCTCGGGCGTCTCCACCACGGGCAGAACGGGCCGCGTGCGCCAGTAGTTCTCGTCGCCGGCCCAGGGCGCGCCCCGGGTATCCACGGCGATATAGTCCGCCGCGCAGCCCCAGATGCCGCCGCCCAGCTCCGGTGCGCCGTCCAGGGCCGCCTGGCCGGGGATCATCACGTACAGCGGGGCCTCCCCGGCGGCCTCCTTCGCCTCGGCGATGAAGCCGCGCAGGGCTTCGTTGCGGGCTTTGGCGAGCTTGACCGCCGCGTCCGCCGCGTCGGTGTCGATCTCCTCCTGCCCGGGGAATACCGCCCCCTGCAAATTCCCGCCGGGGAAGCTCACCCCGCACAGCAATATTTCGTCCGCCCCCAGGGCCGCGGCTTCGCGTATCACCGCCAGCAGGTACTCCCGGGCCTGCGGGGCGTAGGGGTTGAGCCAGCGGCGGCCCTGCCCGTCCGTCCAGGGGCTGTCGAGGGTGCCGCGCCGCAGCACGGAGGCCTCGGGCATCGCCCCGGCGGCAAGGGGGTCGTCGAAGCAGTGGATCACGCCCACGACGCGCTGCCCGGCCTTGTCCTGCAAATCCCGCATGGTCCAGTAGGTGCGGTAGCGCATCTTCTGGCTGGCGTTGACGCGCCCCTGCTGCATCAGGTTGGAGGGATACGACAGGTACCCCCCGCCGTCCTTGAAGGTGATCACGGCGGCGGTGGCCTCCAGCTCCTTCGCCTGCGCGACGAGCATCGGCGAGTCGTCGTTGCGGTCGAGCATCTTCAGCGGCACGTAGAAGCTGCGCAGGGGCGGGCCTTCGGGCGCGGGCCGGGTGACGTCCTCCGGGGCGGCGGACTCCCGCGGCTGCGTGCGCGCCAGGGCTTCCGGCGGCATCTCCGAGACGCGCAGCAGGGTTTCCGTCGCCACGAAGCCCATGGCGAGCACCGCCAGCATCACCACGCTGGTGGCCGCGAACTTCACCCAGCGCCGGACCTTCATCCGCCGCCGCGCCTTGCGCCCCCACACGTGCTCCTGGAAGTCCTCCTCCGAGACGCGGCCCAGGGGCTGCCGCATGGTGATTTTTTCGTTTTGCGGTTTGTCCGATTTTTTGGGCATGGGTTCTCCTCTTCTCCCCTACTGAAACAGCACCTGCCCCGTGAACCCCGTGAACGCCAGCGCCAGCAGCCCTGTATAGATCAGCGCGGCGGGCACGCCCGTGAACATGGGCGGGATAGCCTTGTTCTGCTGTAAAATGTGCAGGCCGCTGTTGATGAGCATCGTCACCACCAGGAAGGCCACGCCCGCGCCCAGCCCCATGCCGATGGCCCCGGGCAGGCTTTCGCCCGTCAGGTGCGCCAGCAGGGGCACGCCCATCACGATGGTGTTCAGCGCGCTCATGCCCATGCGTTTGAGCAGCAGGGGCTTGTGGCGGGCAATCTCCTGGGGCAGCAGCGCGATGGTCCCGCACACCGCCAGGTACAGCGCCAGCAGCACCCCCCCGTAGAGCCCGGCCCGCTGCACGTAGTACAGGGGCGGGAGCAGCCTGGCCGCCGCGGTGCTCAAGGCCGCCGCCGCGGTGGAAAACAGCGACACCAGCAGCGAGGTCAGCAGGATCTCGCTGTTACGCTGGGCGGCGCGCAGGACCTCCGAGGCCCCGAGGCCCCCGCTGAACAGCAGGTTGCGCAAAAACACGGCGTAGGAAGCCGCAGTGAACAGGGAAAGCCAAACATCCGGATTGAAAAGCTCTTTCATGCGTCGCCGCCCCCCTTAAAGTCGTCCAGCAGCGCCTCCAGCTCCAGCACCAGGCGCATCTTGTCCTCCTCCGTCATCACGTGGCCAAACTCTTCGCCGCCCTCGTCCAGGCCGTATTCCCGCAGGATATCGTCCACGGGGATTCTCGGCTGCCTGGGGGCCTCCGCATCCTGCGCCTCCGGCGCGAACGCGTCCTCCGCCGGGAGCTCCTCCGATTCCTCCTCCACCTTCAGCGCCGCTTTTACGTCCGCGATCAGCAATTGCCGCGTCTTTTCCAGGCGCTCCAGGCGGTCCTCCGGGGCCAGCTCCAGGGCTTTTTCCGCCCCCGCGTAAATTCCCCGGGCGGAAAGCGCGCGCAGCGTCACCTTCAGCAGGGCCGCCATGGCCCCCAGCAGCAGGAAGCCGCCGAAGGGCATCCACACGCCGCGGATGTGCAGGCTCTTCGAGATCTGCACGCCCATGAGCGTGCCGTAGCCCAGCAGCTCGCGCAGGGCCCCCGTTACGGCGGCCGCCACGGCGTAGCCCAGGGCGTTGGCCAGCGCGTCGCGCAGGGCGTCGCCCG
>WQTL01000009.1 GCA_009786275.1 Bacillota bacterium
GGCTTTGCAATCGAACGCCGTCCTGTGGAATGCTCTGTGGTATCGCACGATATTATGGCGTTTCTTGGAGTTTTATTAGCAGGCTATTAGCAGAGCGCATAACAAGTATACACGAAGCCATAGAAAAAGTCAAGTGTCGCTTGACAAGAGAAAGAGAATCTGGTATAATTACTGAAACACGAGTATACTAATTATGTTTCAGCAATTGCGAGGTAAAGATTATGTTTATCAGCAGAACCGATGAGCTTGCAGCCATGCAAAAGCTCTACGACAAGGGTACTTTCCAGATGGTGGTGCTCTACGGGCGTCGGCGCGTGGGCAAGACTACGCTGATCAGTGAGTTCATCAAGGACAAGCCCGGCATCCTATTCTCCGCGCAGGAGGCCAACGAGCACCTGAACCTTCGCCTGTTCTCGGAGAGCGTCTACCGATTCTTCGGGCTGCCCGTCACCACTGGCGTGTTCCAATCCTGGCACGATGCGTTCCTGTTCATCGCGGAAAAAGCCAAAAGCCAGCGCTTCGTGCTTGCGATTGACGAGTTTCCCTATATCGCCACGACGAACAAGAGCATCAAGTCCATCCTACAGAACATCATTGACCATGAGCTAAAAAACTCGCAGCTGTATCTCATCCTCTGCGGCAGCCAGATCAGCTTCATGGAAAAGAGCGTTCTCGGCGCGAAAAGCCCACTGTTCGGCCGCAGAACCGCGCAGTTCAAGCTGGGCGGCTTCGACTATTACGATGCCGCGCAGATGCTGGACGGCGCTTCCAACGAGGACAAGATCAAGTATTACGCCTGCATCGGCGGCACGCCGCATTATCTCGCGCAGGTGGACACGCGGCAGTCCTTCGAGGAGAACATGATCGACCTTTATTTCACACCGCAGGGCTATCTGTACAGCGAGCCCGCCATGCTGCTCCAGCAGGAACTGCGTGAGCCTGCGATGTACAACACGATCATCTCCGCCGTGGCAACCGGCTCCAGCCGCCTGAACGACATCTCCACCAAGATCGGCGAGGAGAGCGCCAAGACGACGAAGTATATCAAAACCCTGATGGACCTGCGTATATTGACGCGTACTGTCCCGTTCGGCGAAAACCCCGAGCGCAGCCGCAAGTCGCTGTATCAAATCGCTGACCACTGCTACCGCTTTTGGTACAAGTACGTGTTCTTCAACCGGGCCGGCATTGAGACTGGCATCGGTCGCAACATCGCGGAGAGCATGGTATTCCCGGAGCTTTCTGCGTTCATCGGCAAGCCCGCGTTTGAGGATATTTGCAGCCAGTATATCCTGCGGCAAAACAGGAACTCCGCGCTGCCATTTCTTGCGACCGAATTCGGGCATTGGTGGGGCACAGATGCCCGCGCAAGGCAAAGTGCGGACATCGACATCGTTATCGGCAACAAGGCCCAGGGGAAGCTGCAGCTCGGCGAATGCAAATGGAGGAACGAGCCAACCGACGCCGGCGAGATTAAGAAGCTGCTTGACAAGGCCCGCTTGTTGCCGGGGTATCAGGACTATTATTTCATGTTTTTTTCCAAAGCGCCTTACACGCCCGCCGCGCGAACACTGGAGAGTGATAACCCAAAGCTAAAGCTGGTTACGCTTGATATGCTGTTTGAGGCGTAAAATTAAAATCGAAACACAACTGCCAGGTTTTCCTCACCGAAAACCTGGCTTTCTCTATTTTATCCGAAAGGACATACCGCCATGGCTCTCCTACTTAACTTCCCCTGGATCAAGCTCCCCCGCAACGCCCTGCCCGAAGGCAAGGGGTTAATGGGCGCATGGGCGCGCCTGGCAGCACGGGCGGCGTTCCGCCCCGGGCAGGCCGACTACTGTGGCCATCGCAACGACGTGGAGCTGGCCTCATGGGTGGGCGGCATTGTCGGCCTGAAGAGCATCCTGGGCATCAGCAACCGGCAAAAGGCCATGGCAGTTATGGAGAAATTGTCTGCCCTTGGCTACCTCAGCTACACCATCGACAAAACAACCAAGAAATTCAGTTACATCATCAAGGACTGGGTTGTGGAATGTTCCGGCGCAGCCTGCGCTGACGGTGCTGTCTATGCTACCGACGGCTACGGTTTTCTCTGCCTGCCGCGGAATATTACGCAGCGCCTGGCAGATGCGAATTATCAATTCGAAGAATCGGACGCGTGGCTGGATCTCTGGTGCCATACGGTTTGGCAGGATTTCCGCAACGCGTTTTCCTATAACGCGCCCATCGTGCAGTTTGGCTGCGATGGCGCGGCATTGACCTTGGAAAAACTCGGTGCCCGGTGGGGCTGGGAAAAGACGAAAGTGTGGCGGTTTCTCCAGAAGCATGGGGATGTCTTCCCGCTACGCAAGCTGCCCGGTTCCTACGGCTGCCTGGTTTTCAATACACAGTACCCCGGCGCGGACACAACCATGCCGGCGGACGGGGAAATTGTACGTATTTTGAATACTGTTTTCTCCGCATCCGACGCGCGAAGAAAAGCGCGGGAAGAGCAGAAGCTCACCCGCGCGTTGGATGTG
>WQTL01000010.1 GCA_009786275.1 Bacillota bacterium
GTTGAGCATCACGGGGCTGAAGGCACCCAGCTGCGCCCAGCGGATGAAGATATCCTTCACCGGCTCGTCGGGGCCGCGGAAGCCGCCGATTTCGGAGCCGTAGCTGGCGTAGTTGAACATCGCCGAGGTGAACATCGTGTTCATCGCCTGGCGGATGCCGCCCCAGTCGCTGTCCCTGTCGCCCGTCCAGCCGGAAAAATTGATATCCCTGGACATAAAGCGCAGGGGGATCCCCCAGCCGATGAGGTCGTCCGTGGCCCGGGTGAGGATGGCGTTGCTCTGTTTGTGGGATTTGGTATAGTTGTAAAAATGCTCGTATTGCAGCTTCTGGTATTGCTTCCAGCCCACCAGGCCGCTCTTGCCGTAGGCGGGGAGCAGGAGCATGACGTAGGGGTCCGCGCCGTCGAGCTTAAAGCCGTCGATGCCCAGGTTGAGGACCTTGTCCAGCTGGCCCTCCCAGAACTTCACGGCCTCCGGGTTGGTGTAGTCGATCATGGAGCCGTTACCGCCCCACCACTTGATCACCTTGCCGCCGCTGAGGAAGTAACCCTTCTCCTTGGCGTAGGCATGGACGTCGCCGGCGCTTTCGTTGATCATGCAGGAGGCCCACAGCAGCACCTTGGTGCCGCCGTTCTGGAAATAGCACAGCAGGCAATCCTCGCAGTTGGGGTCCGGCTTGCCGTCCAAGTGGCGTTTTTCGCACGCGAAGTCCCAGTAGCGGTCCGGGTCCGGCGTGAAGGTGCCCACGTCGTTCAGTTCCCAGGGGCGGTCGAGCATCACGGCGCCCACGGGGATGCCGCGCTCCTTGAAGCCATCGACGAAGGCCCGGACCGTGTCCGTGTCGCCCTCGTTTTCATATACCCAGTGCTCGTGGATCCATTTAGGGTAGAGCAGCGGCTGGAGGCTGGGGGGCGCGTTGCCGGCGGCGGCCGCCAGCCCTCCCCCGCCGAACAGCGTGCTGAAGAAGAGGGAGATGGCGGTAATCACGCGGGAAAGCGGATAAAAAATGGTGCCGATCATGGGGTTCTCCTCCTCTAAAAATTAAAAAACGCAGTATCCATCTCCATTATAATGGATACTGCGCAAAAGTACAAGCATAAAGGGAAAAAAATTTACTCGCCGTTCTTTTTGGAGGCCCGCTTCGTCGAGACGATGAACATTCCGAGCACCACGGCCATCACCCCCAGGCTGATGCCCACGCTGACCCACGGGTGCTCCCGGGCGGCCTTGAGCACGCCGCCCAGCTTCGGCAGGCGCAGCACCTTCACGCCCACGAGCCGGCTGCCGGGGACGGGGTCAACGTCCTCCCGGTCGTTGGCGTCGCCCTTCGTGGTGAACAGCACGCTGCGGTCGTCCAGGACTTCCACGCCCAGCACGCGGTGGGTGATGGTTTCGCCCTCGTGCTCGTCGTTCTGCCAGAAGGTGATGACGTCGCCTTTTTTCACCGTCTCGGCCGCGGCGTTCTTCACGATGATGGCGTCGTTCTCGCGGAAGCCGCCCGGCGGGCTGCTGCCGTCCGCCATCGGCGTCATGGAGCCGGATTCCACGTGGTAGATGTGATAGCCCAGGATGGAGTCGTTGTATTTGCTGAACCGCAGGATCAGCGAGGCCGCGATCACGGCGGCGCAGACGATATAGATCAATATGTTCAGCGCCAGCGCCAGCCACCGGGGGAAACCCCTTTTCCGCTGCGCCGGGAAAGCCGGCGCCATACCGGCCGGCGGCGGAACGGCCCAGGCGTTGGGTATGGGCGGCAGCGTGACGCTGTCGAGGATATCCGCCACCCCGAAGAGCATGTCGTCCTCTTCAAGGAGCGCCTCCAGCCCCATCTGCCGCAGAAAATTCACGTCCATCGGATCGCTCCCTGCTTTTTACTTCGCTGAAAACTTACAATTTCATTCGTGTATTATATCACAATAAAGCGAAAAAGTCAAGAAAAATGTATGTAGAGACGCACGGCAGTGCGTCTCCAAGATAAGCTATGATGTTTTTTGGGCGGAGACGCACGGCCTGGTCCTTTTTTGGGGCGGAGACGCACTGCCGTGCGTCTCTACATAGTGCCTTTTACTTGCATTCCATCAGCAAAAAGCCCAAGCAGAGAAACCCAAACCCCGTGCGTAAGCCCATCGCCAGGCGCTGCGAGACGACCAGGGCAAGCTGGTAGTCCAGGAGCACCCCGGCATAGCGGTAGAACAGCAGCGCCGCGGCATAGCAGGCCGCCATGGCAACCCCCGACAGCCGGAGCAGCCGCTTGGTTTCGGGCTTTAAACTTGCGGTTATTTTCGTGAGCATTTTCATACACCTCCTGGAACAGCATAACAGACCGGAGGGCGTTTGGCAATGCAAACTATTTGGCAACAAAAAGAGCTATCATTTCCACATGCCTTTTTACCCCCTCTGCCGCACTACGCTGCCTGCGGCGCTACGCGGCATCTCCCCCAAGGGGGCGATCTTGACAGCAGCCGCAAGCAAATGGACATGGCATCTCACCTTCGGAAGCCGTCAGGATCGCCCCCTTGGGG
>WQTL01000011.1 GCA_009786275.1 Bacillota bacterium
TGTGCCGCATCAATGGCCTGCCCGCTTGCTCCAATTATGACGACATCCGCGGCGCCAAGCTGAAAGATGCGGTGTACCCCGCGAGTGTGCTGATGCTATGCTTGCCGCTATGGTAAAAGCGATAGCAGACAATGGTGAATTGCACGAAAAAATTTCTTGGGCATATAAGAAGAATGGAGTGAAAGTGACAATAAGATGAGAAAAAAAGTATTCGTCATGCTTCTGGTTTTGCTTGTTCCCTTTTCACTTCTTTCTGCACATATCTATAATAGTTCTTACGATATACGGACGGCACATAAATATCGGAATGTCGAATATATTTCTGCAAAAGATTTAACCGACTTTCCTTGGGATGTGGCATATATTGATTGGGGAAATACAAAAAGCAAATATGATCTGGAAGGACAATTTAAAAACATACCAATGGACTTTCACTTTGGTCTTGCTTTTGTTAATGACGGTAAATTAGTAAAGGAATATATCTGTAATATCACTGTGATCCAGTTTGCCGATGATGTAGAAGTTCTTCTTCCAGAGACATTACTGTACATTTCAAGGATAGAAAATTTAATGGTTTTATCACTTTCCACTTAGTGTGATTGACCATTAGTGTCTAGCATGTTTGAAAAATGCACCTGTTACATATTGAGCTATATCAATACAAGAGTGCATTTTGATGATGGGGTTTTCACCCTAAGCAATGTGAAATTTGTTGCGCTAAAATGAATTTAGGACAAAACGCTTAACTGTGCACCAATGAAAAGCGATCCGTTTGATTGTATCAAAGGTGACATCTGTTGCCAGTCGGGACGCAGAGACTACAATATGGATACAGAGGAAACGACGAGAAGCTGAATCGCTTGTATATCAAGGGCAAGAGGGCCATCCACTGCGGGCGGCCCTCTTGGTATTTAGTTTGCAAGAATGGCTATATACAAGGGATTGCTTGCTTGGCCTCGTTTTCCACGGCAGACGAGCCGGGCGGCTATACGGCCCCCAAGCACCCCTCCAGGCGCGGAACGGCTTCATTGGCCGCGCCGCCGAACCCCCAGGCCATACGATTTAATAATTCCTCCGCTGTGGCGCGCGTCCCGGAAAAATGAACCCCTCCCAGGGGTACTGCCCCCCACGCCCCGCTTCGAATACATCGAGGCGGGGCATTTTTTCATTTGCACCGACCCCATATCTTCCCGCAAATAAATTTTGTATTTCCTCTTGACAAAACTATTATACGGCTGTATAATATAATCGATAGCTATCAAACTAGTCAGAGGAGGCTCTCATATGCCCGAAGAACGCAAAAAGCTCGGCGAGGCCGAACTGGAGATCATGCAGGCCCTGTGGCAGGCGGGGGAGGCCCTCACCGCGCCGCGGGTGATGGAGGCCCTGCTCAACCGCAGCTGGGCGATGGGGGCCCTCATCACCGTGCTGCAGCGCCTGGTGCAAAAGGGCTTTCTCGCCTGCGAAAAACGCCCCCGCGCCAGCACCTATGCCCCGCTGGTCAGTCAGGAGGACTATCTGGCCGGGGAGGGCAAGAGCTTTCTGGAACGCCTGTATGGGAACTCGTTTCGATCAATGGTGGCGAGCTTTTATGGCAGCAACGTGATCGGCGACAACGACATCGCGGACTTGCAGCGCTATCTGGCCGAATTGCAGGAAGGGGGCTCGAAGGATGCGTGACCTGTTTATGCGCTTCACCCTGCTCAGCGGCACCGGCGGCCTCGTTGTTCTCGCGCTGCACTTCGCCAAGCCCCTGCTAAGGCGCGTGCCGGCGAAGTGGTACGTATGGCTCTGGCTGCTGCTTGGTCTGCGAATGCTCGTGCCGTTTGGTTTTGCGCCGCCCAAGTACGCGCAGGAGATCGTGCCCATACCGGGCATCGCGTTTCAAGGACCAGCACCCGCAATCGTAACACCAACCCCTGCCACGCAAATTGCGTCAACCCCCGCGCAAATGCCCACAGACTGGCTGCTGTGCGCGGCGCTTGCCGTCACGGCGGCGGGCATCGGGCCGGGGCTGGTGGCCGCTGCGCGAAATGGCGATTCCGCTGGAAAGCCGGTTTACCCGACCAACATTCACGGGGAAACCTATGGCGTTGCTCCTAGTTCGCTTACGCGGCTTTTTTCCCTTGAGGACTATCCTGATTTGATCGCAGCCACCGGCGAGGGCGGAATTGACGGCTATATTCGTCAGAGCGAAGCCGACCCGTTCGACCCGAAAAGCCCTGAAGAGGCTCTGAAATGGCAGGAGGAATACCAGGCGCAGGGCGGATTCCACTACTGCAACCTATCGTCACAGCCGCGCCATTCAAAATGGTGTTCGAGCGCGCGTTGAAGCTCTATGGCTGGTTCGCGTATGAATCGTTAGCGGGTAGTCCGGAAGATCACATCGAATATAACGGTCGGACATCAAAACACGCCGGATGAACTCCACGGCCTCCAGGGTCATTACTTTTTCTTTATTGCCGTCGCGTCTGTCGCGCCATTTGAAGCTGACCCTTCCGTTTTCGCAGGCCACGATGCGATTGTT
>WQTL01000012.1 GCA_009786275.1 Bacillota bacterium
TATTCGCGTAGCCCGCATCGGTCAGGGTCTGCCTGGCCTGCCACTCGGTCTGGCCGGTCACGTCGGGCACGGTGGGCCGGACGTCGTAGACCTGCTCGTTGGTGAGGGTGGGGGGGGTCTGGTCGAAGTTGACGGTGGCGGTATAGATCTTCTTGCCGCCCAGGCGCACCTCCAGGCCGGCGGGCGCCTTGCCCTCCACCGTGACGGAGTAGCTGCCGCCCACGATGATGGTCTCCTCCTTCACCAGCGTGTTATCCAGGTAGACGCGCACGGAGGTCTCCACGCCGGTGTTGGGCATGGGCACCTTCACCACGGCGCTCTGGTTGGGCGGTTTGCCGTTGCTGACGCTCACCTTGATCTCCGTGCCCTTGGCCACCTTGACCTTGGGATCTATGCTCTGCGCCGCGACCTTGCCCTCGGGCTGGTTGCTGTCGATCTCGGGCACGTCGTCGGCCATGGTCAGCTCCACGGATTCGAGCAGATTGCGCGCCTCCTCCGGGGTCCAGCCGATGAGCTCCGGCACTTCTATCTGATCCGGGTTTTTGGAGGTCGCCACGATGATGGTGACCGTCTGGTTTAATTCAAGGGGGGTTCTTGCCCCGGGGTCGGTGCTGACCACCTTGCCCTCCTCCACGTTGGGGGAGTATTTCGGCTCCCCCGCCTTGGGCACGAAGCCCGCTTCCCGGATTTTCTGCGCCGCATCGGCATAGGTCAGGCCCACCACGTCCGGCACCGTGCCGTCCTCGCTCTGCGAGACATAGAGCGTCACCTTCACCTTGCCCGCGCTGTCCGGTTTGCGCAGCGCGCCCTTCTGAGGCACCTGGCGGGAGACCGTGCCGCCCGGCAGGGAAGAGACCTCTTCCTGCCAGTCGAACGCATACTGTCTGTCGAACTCCGGGTTGTTCTGGATTTCCGCCTGCATCATGTTGACGAAATTATCCACTTTCACCATATCGCGGGGGTTGTTCAGCACGACGGACAGCACAATGAAGATCGCCACCACGAACACCACGCCCGCCACGATGCCTATCATTTTCGGCAGGACGCTGCGGCGTTCGGCCTCCTCCTCCACATCCTGCGGCAGGCGCTTGGCGGGCGCCGGGCGCATGGGACGCTGGTATTCCAGGGGGGAGACGTATTTCGTGGGCTCGCGGTCCACGTAGTAGTTGTACTCGAAGCGGATCAGAGGGTTGCGCTTGAACTCCTCCAGATCCAGGAGCATTTCCGCCGCGGACTGGTAGCGCTCGGCGGGGCTCTTCTGCATGGCCCGGATGGTGATTTGCTCGAGGCCCAGGGGGATCTGGTCGTTGATCTCGCGGGGCCTTCTCGGCTCGCTCTGCAGCTGCATGATGGCCACGGAGACCGTCGAGTCGCTCTGGAAGGGCAGCTCGCCGGTGAGCATCTCGTAGAGCACCACGCCCACGGAGTAGATGTCCGACTTGCCGTCGGTGAGGTCGCCCCGGGCCTGCTCGGGGGAGATATAGTGCACGGAGCCGATGGCGTTCTCGGTCATGGTGCGGGTCTCGCTGCGGGTGAAGCGCGCGATGCCGAAGTCCGTGACCTTGATGTTGCCGCTGTGCAGCAGCATGACGTTCTGGGGTTTGACGTCGCGGTGGACGACGCCCCGGTCGTGGGCGTGCTGCAAAGCCCTCAATATCTGCGTAAGAAAGTGCACGGCTTCCTTCCACGGTATAACGCGCCGCTGCTCGATGTACTCCTTGAGGGTGATGCCCTCCACGTATTCCATGACGATGTATTGCAGGCGCTCGCCGTAGCTGACGTCGTAGACCTTGACGATGTTCGGGTGCGAGAGCATAGCGATGGCCTTGCTCTCGTTCTTGAAGCGCCGCCGGAACTCCTCGTTGGCGAGGTATTCCTCCTTGAGGACCTTCACGGCCACGGGGCGGTCGTCGATGTTGTCGTAGGCCCGGTAGACGATGGCCATGCCGCCCACGCCCAGGACCTCCTGAATTTCATAGCGCCCGTCCAGGATTTTGCCCACATAGTAGTCCATATCTATAGCACCCTTTCAGTAATGCTTAATTCTTAATGCTTAATGCTTAATGATTTGAAGCAAAGCCGCTGCGCGATAAGACAACTAAGCATTTAGCATTAAGCATTAAGTTTCTATCGCAACCACGGTGATGTTGTCCAGGCCGCCGCGCCCGTTGGCCAGGCGTACCAGGTCCTCCGCGAGGCCCGCGAAGCCGTTTTGCGCCAGCAGCGCGGGGAATTCCTCGGGGTCCACGGCGTCGGTCAGGCCGTCCGTGCACAGCAGCAGGACGCTGCCGGGGGGCAGCTCCTCCTCGCAGTAGTCCGCCTCCAGGGCTTCGGCCACGCCCAGCACCCGGGTGATGAGGTTCTTGCGGGGGTGGTGCCTGGCCTCGTCCTCGGTGATCTGGCCGTTATCCAGCATGGCCTGCACCACCGAGTGGTCCTTGGTCAGCTGCATGGGCTCGCCGTTGCGGAGCAGGTAGGCGCGGCTGTCGCCCACGTGGGCGATGCAGGCCCGCCTGCCGCTGACGACCGCC
>WQTL01000013.1 GCA_009786275.1 Bacillota bacterium
CGGCGGCGCATGCCATCCACTGCTTTTTCCAGGAGCGCGGCTTCGTCTACGCCCATACGCCGATTCTGACCACCGCCGACGCCGAGGGGGCGGGGGAGATGTTCCGCGTCGTCACCGAGGGCGAGGGCGAGTTCTTCGGCAAGCCCGCGCACCTGACCGTCTCGGGGCAATTGCAGGGGGAGGCCATGGCAATGGCCTTCGGGAAGATCTACACCTTCGGGCCCACGTTCCGCGCGGAGAATTCCAATACCCAGCGCCACGCGGCGGAGTTCTGGATGGTGGAGCCGGAAATCGCCTTCGCGGACCTTGCCGACGACATGGCCCTGGCCGAGGACATGATGAAATATGTCATCGGCCGGGTGCTGGAAAGATGCCCGGACGAGCTGGCCTTCTTCAACCAGTATGTGGACCCCGGGCTGCTGGAGCGCCTGCGGACGGTGATGACTTCTGAGTTTATCCATGTGACGTATACGAAGGCCATCGAGCTGTTGCGGCCCTATAAAGATGAGTTCGCCTATGAGCCGTCTTGGGGCTGCGACCTGCAAACCGAGCACGAGCGCTGCCTGACGGAGAAAATTTTCCACGCGCCGGTGTTCGTAACGGACTACCCGAAGGAAATCAAGGCGTTCTATATGCGCCGGAACGACGACGGCAAAACCGTCGCCGCCATGGACCTGCTCGTGCCCGGGGTGGGGGAGATCATCGGCGGCAGCCAGCGCGAGGAGCGCTATGACCTGCTGGAGGCACGCATACTGGAAATGGGCGGCGCGCCCGAGCAATATGACTGGTATCTTGATTTGCGGCGCTTCGGCGGGTGCAAACACTGCGGCTTCGGCCTGGGCTTCGAGCGCCTGGTGATGTACCTGACGGGCATGGCGAATATACGCGATGTGTGCGCGTTCCCTCGCACGGCGGGGAGCGCGGAGTTTTAGATAGGAGAAAAGCCCATGCCCGCACCCCTTGCCGAGCGTTTACGCCCGCAGACCATCGACGATATGGTCGGCCAGCCCCATCTGCTGGGGCCGGGCCGCGCCTTGCGGGGGATTATCCAGTCCGGCGAGCTGCCGAATTTGATTTTCTACGGGCCCTCGGGCGTGGGCAAGACCACCTTGGCGCGTATTGTCGCCCGGCAGACGGATAGGTATTTCACCAGCCTGAACGGCACCACGGCGGGGACTTCAGACATCAAGCAGGCCATCGCGGCCAGCGCGTCGCTCATGGCGCCGGGTGGGGTGCTGCTGTACCTGGACGAGATCCAGTACTTCAACAAAAAGCAGCAGCAGACCCTCCTCGAATGCATCGAAAGCGGCGCGGTGACGCTCATCGCCTCCACCACGGAAAACCCGTATTTCTACGTGTACAACGCCATATTGAGCCGCTCCACGGTGTTCGAGTTCAAATCGCTCACCCCGGAGGACGTGCTGCCGGCGGTGGAGCGGGCCTTCGCGTTTTTGCGGGACGAAAAGAATGAGAATGTCGAAATCGAGCCGGGGGTGTTCGAGTGGATTGCCCGGGCCTGCGGCGGCGACGTGCGCAAGGCGATCAACGCGGCGGAATTGTGCTGGCTGTCGGCACCGGCGGGGAACCCAAGAATCATTTCGCTTGATCTCGCGAAGGAACTGACCCAGCGCAGCGCCATGCGCTATGACAAAGAGGGCGACGAGCACTACGACATCATCTCGGCCTTCCAGAAGTCCCTGCGGGGCAGCGACCCCGACGCGGCGCTGCACTACCTCGCGCGGCTGCTGGAGGCCGGGGATATGCCCAGCGCCATGCGGCGGCTGATGGTCTGTGCCTGCGAGGACGTGGGGCTGGCCTGGCCGCAGATTATCCCCATCGTGAAGGCCGCGGTGGACGCCGCGCAGATGGTGGGGCTGCCCGAGGCGCAGCTGCCCCTGGCGGACGCGGTGATATTGGTGGCCACCGCGCCGAAATCCAACAGCGCCGCCAACGCCATTGAGGCCGCCATGGCCGACGTGCAGGCGGGCAAAAGCGGGCCGGTCCCGCGCGGGCTGCAAAACAAGCATTACGACGGCGCGGATTCGGATAAGCCCGGGCAGCACTATCTCTACGCGCACAGCTATCCAAATCACTGGGTGGCGCAGCAGTACCTGCCGGACGCCCTGGCCGGGGCGCGGTATTATCAGTTTGGGGACAACAAGGCGGAGCAGGCCGCGAGGGCCTACTGGGAGAAGATCAAGGGGGGAAAGTAGATGGCGGGGGACGACCGGAAGCCCGACCGGGACGAGGCCGGGGACATCATGCGGCCCGTGGAGGAGCGCAAAGAAACGCCGGCGCCCGCGGAGGAGCCGATACGCCTGTCGGACACGGAGCTGGAATGGCGGGCAAGAGTCGCGCAGGAGGGACGGCAGCAGCAAAAAACAGAGCGGAAAGCGCGGTTTGCCACGCGTATGGGCCGGTATTCACGGCGGGAGAAGCGGGCAGAAAGGCCGAGGGAGCGGCGGCGGGCGCCCCGTTCCGGCCGGTGGCGTCTCGCGGCGGAGATCGTGCCCTTTGCGGCGCTGCTGCTGCTGGCTCCCTTCGTCG
>WQTL01000014.1 GCA_009786275.1 Bacillota bacterium
CCGAACATCAACACAAAGTGATCCGCGCGGCAGCCGAGATAATAAGCGTCGTCCCGCAACACCATGCGGATGGCCTGGGGATGAAAACTCGAAAACGCAGACGTGCAGTAATCCGCAACCGTGAAGCCATCGGTCGCGTTATACTCCTCCACAAGCAGCAGCTGCTCGGCGAGGGCTATTTCTGTGGCGTTCAGGAAAGTGCAGATGTGGTGTTGGTCATTCATCAGGGAATTCCTCCAGTTCTTTCATTTCGCCGAAGCGCGGCCCAACGGCGGCTTCAGCAATCACCGGCACGTCGAACGCCGGGAAGGGCTGGGCTTCCATGCACTGCCGGATAAAGCCCACGGCCTCGGCCACGCGGCCCTCCGGCAATTCAAACACGAGCTCGTCATGAATTTGCAGCAGGGGCCGCAGCCAGGGCCTTTCAGACAACCCGGCCAGGATGCGTCCCGCCGCCAACTTGAGCATATCCGCAGCCGTGCCCTGGATTGGCGTGTTGAGAGCGCAGCGCTGCGCGAAGGACTTTTTGCCCCAATCGGTCGAAGTGATCCCCGGCAGATAGCGCCGCCGCCCGAGGAAGGTTTCGACGTAGCGCGTCCGCTCAGCCTGTTGCTTTGTTTCCTCTTGCCAGCGGGCCAGAGCGGGATAACCGGCTTTCAAGTTGGCAATGATCCGCTCGCACTGCTCCAGCGTCACGTTTTGCCCGGCCTTGAGCTTCAACGTGCGTTGCAGGCCGCGCGGGAACAGGCCGTAGAACGTGCCGAAGTTTACATTTTTCGAGATAACCCGCTGCTCCTTATCGTGCTGGCCCGGCCCGAAGATCACCGTCGCCGTGGCGTCGTGTATATCGCCGCCCGTGCGGTAGGTGTCCAGCATCTTGGCGTCCCGGCAATAGAACGCGCCCACGCGCAACTCAATCTGCGAGAAATCCAGCGACAGCAGTACACAGCCCTCCGGCGCGACAAAGAAATTGCGCACCCCCACGTCGTCGGCGCTGGCCCTAGGCATATTTTGAAGGTTGGGGTTCCGGGCAGCAAAGCGGCCCGTTTCGGTCGCAAGGGGCAGTAGGTCGGTGTGGATGCGGCCCGTGGCCGGGTTGATATATCGCGCATAACCGTCGATGTAGGTGCTTCGGATTTTCCCCCAGCGGCGGTATTCCTGCACCAGCCGGAACAGCGGCGCGAGCTCCGGGCGATGCTCAGCGCAATATTCGGCCAGCAGCACCAGGGCCTCGTCGTCAACCGCTTCCTGGTACTTCGCGGTCGTTTTTGGCACGGGCAGCCCCAGGTCTTTATACAAGTAGCGCTTGAACGCACTTGTGCTGGCATTCGCCCCGATATTCACGTCGCCGATCATGAAAGCAATCTCCCCGCGCAGGCGTTCAAGCTCCCGCCCGCACTGCCCGGCCTTTTCCTCCATGAGCGCCGCGTCCACTAGCAGGCCGTTGTACTTCATAATGCCGCAGTAAACCGCCGTGGGGCTCTCCATATTTTCGACCAGCCAGCGGTGCCGGGGAAGGTAGCGGTCGAACCAGGCGTTGAACTTGTGATAGAGCCGCAGGGCATAATCCGCGTCGGCGCAGGCATAATTCAGCGTTGCGGGGTCGCTGGGGTCGAGCTCGTCGAAAAATCGGCCCGCCGTCACGTCCTCGAAGCTAGGCATATCCACGTCGAAAAGCTGCTTCACCAGGCCCTTTAATCCGCTGTCGCCCAGGCCCCGGAAGGCCGTGTTGCCCTTGAGCGTCAGCTGCGCGGCGGCGATGGTGTCATAGACCGGCTCCTGCGCAACAATGCCCCGCGCATACAAAAAGGCGCTCTCAAAGGCCAGGTTGTGGGCGATTTTCGTGACGGCGGGAATCGTGAAAAGCTCTGCCGCGAGCCACTGCCATATCTCCACCAGCGGCGCGGCGTTGTGCCCGGTGCGGTGAGCTACAGGGAGATATACCGCGCTGCCCTCGGCGATGCTGAACGAGATGCCAACAATGTGCGCTTTGTGCGGGTCGAGCGCGGCCTTGGGATCGTTGCGCCATTGTTCGTCGGGGGCGGTTTCAAAGTCGAAGGACACCAGCGCCGCGCCGGAAAGGTAGGCTTGCAAGTCGGATAAATTCGTGACGTACTGATACATAAGCAATCCTCCCGCCCGCAGCGGGGGAAGCGGTCAGCCCGCCTCCCTCGCCGGGGCCTGTCGTTAATTCAGCGGCTCAATGACTTCGCCGGTGTCGGGGTCAACCCCCGGCACGGCCTCGTCCGGCTCGTCGAAGCCCACACGCCGGGCGTAGGATTTCACCTGCTCGGAAAGCTTTTCAATCAGCACGTGCTCCTCCGGGGAAAGCGGGCGGTCAACCGCGAACTGCGCCTGCGAGTACACCACGCCGCCCGCGTTGGTGGCCTTGCGCAGCGTGAAGCGCGTGACCACGGCGTTCGATTTCCGGCCCTTCGACAGCAGCCGCTTGATGTAGCGCGTGAACTCCTGGAGCGAGCCGGTGGGCAGCGACAGCAGCAGCGGGAAGATTTCGCCCTCGCGCAGCACGTAGATGCGGCGGCGGTTCTTGCAGGCT
>WQTL01000015.1 GCA_009786275.1 Bacillota bacterium
CCACGTCTATTCTGCCACGGCACACCCCTTTTGTCAACCGTAATCCACGCCCCTGATGGGGGATGAAGTACAACTACTATTATACGAGGAGGCATACCTCTATGAAAAAGCGTAAGCTGTGGATCATCCTCCCTGCCTGCCTGTTGGCGCTGTGCATAGGCCTGACGGTTGCCAATACAGTCATCATCGCGGGGATGAAAGACAAAGTCGCGGCGCTGGAAGGCGAAGTCGCCTCGCTGGAAAACCTCGAGGTCGAGCGCATGGGCCTGCTGGCGGGCGAATACGAGGCGCTGCCCTACCGCGTTTATGTACCCGAGAACGCGGGCGCAAAACTCCCCCTGCTGCTGTACCTGCACGGCGCGGGCTCGCGCCAGGGGGACGACAACCGCAGGCAGGTGATCGACAACAGCTTCTTCAAGGCGATCCTCAGCGAGGAAAGCCTTGCGGCCTACCCCTGCGTCATTCTCGCGCCCCAGTGCCCGCAGGGCAAGGGCTGGGTGCGGCAGCCCTGGGGGCCGGGCATCGCCGCGCAGCTCATGGGCATGCTGGAGCAGGCCTGCGCCGAATACCCCGTGGACCGCTCGCGGATTTACATCACGGGGGTCTCCATGGGCGGCTTCGGCACCTGGGGCATGCTGCGGGCGTATCCGGACTATTTCGCGGCGGCGGTGCCCATCTGCGGCGGCTGGGACCTGGACGACGACGTCGCGCTCGCCCCGGCCATGAAGGACGTCCCCATCTGGGCCTTCCACGGCGCGCTGGATATGACCGTGCCCGTGGAGCGCACCCGCGATATGGTCAAAGCCCTTCAGGCCGTGGGCGGCGACATTCAATACACGGAATACCCGGACGAATATCACGGCATCGCGGCGAGGGTCTACAACGAGGAGCCGGAGCTCTTTCCCTGGCTTTTCGCGCAGGCGAAAAAGTAGAGACGCACGGCAGTGCGTCTCCGGAAGAGGAGAAACGTTCATGAAAAAACGCAAGCTATGGATCATCCTCCCTGCCTGCCTGCTGCTGCTTTGCGCCGCCGTGCTGGGCGTCTATTACGCAAGCGAGGGTGCCGGGGGCATGCTCAGCCTGTTCGCGAAGATCGACCGTACGGACATGATGTTTGAGGCCGAATTCAATGGCCTGCCCTGCCGCGTCTACATGCCGGAAGACGCGGTGAGCGCGCAAAAGCAATATCCCCTGGTGCTCTATCTCCACGGCTCCGGCGAGCGCGGGGACGACAACCGCGCGCAGACCCGCAAAAACAGCGTCATGCAGACCCTGCTCAACGAAGAAAATTTGCATAAGTATCCCTGCTTCATATTGGCGCCCCAGTGCCCCGAGGGCCGGGGATGGGACGCCGCGCAGCTCATGGACCTGCTGGAGGACTTCGCGTCGAACTACCCCGTGGACAAGGCGCGCATCTACGTCACGGGGCTGTCCATGGGCGGCTACGCCGCCTGGGAGCTGCTCGCGGCCTACCCGGACTATTTCGCGGCGGCGGTGCCCGTCTGCGGCGGCGGCGACCCGGAAACCGCGCCGCTGTTCAAGGACGTCCCTGTCTGGGCCTTCCACGGGGCAAGGGACAGCGCTGTCCCGCCGGAGGGCTCGCGCGATATGATAGCCGCACTGAAGGCCGCGGGCGCGCCGGACGTGCGCTACACGGAGTACCCGAGGGAGCGGCACCAGAGCTGGGAAAAGGCCTGGCGCGAGCCGGAGCTCTTCCCCTGGCTTTTCGCGCAAAGAAAAGCCGAAGCCCCGCAGTCCAGTCCTGCGGATATGATGCAAGCGAAGGTTTTCGAGGGCATGCCCTATCGCATCTACGTGCCGGAAAACCTTGGCAACGGGGCGAAGGTTCCCCTCGTGCTGTGCCTGCACGGCTCCGGAAATCGCGGGGACGACAACCTGGCCCAACTCGGCATGAGCAGTGCCGTGCACACGCTGCTTGCGCCGGAGAACCGTGAGCGGTATCCCTGCGTCGTACTTGCGCCCCAGTGCCCCGAGGGGCAGCGCTGGGTGCGCGGCATCGGGCCATACGATTTGCCGGGCAATACCGAGTGGCTGACGGGCCTGCTGGAGCAGGTCTGCGCGGCATATCCCGTGGACCGCTCGCGCATCTATATCACGGGGGTCTCCATGGGCGGCTTCGGTACCTGGGGCATGCTCAAGGCCTGCCCGGATGTTTTCGCCGCCGCCGTGCCTATTAGCGGGGGCTGGAACCTCGCGGATGACACGGAGCACGCGCCGGAGATGAAAGACGTCCCCATCTGGGCGTTCCATGGCGCGCTGGACGACGACGTGCCGGTGGAGCGTACCCGCGACATGGCGGAAGCCCTGGAGGCCGTGGGCGGCAACATAAAGTACACGGAATACCCGGACGGCTGGCACCCCATCTGGGACAGGGTCTACGCCGAACCCGAACTGTTCCCCTGGCTCTTCGCGCAGGCGAAAGAGTAGGGGCGACAACCTGCCGCCCGTAATACTATTCCCGCTCTAAAAGCAATCCATAATCCATTGTCTTGCGCAGATGCTCTTGACGGTATCGGGTGAAAGGTCGCGTATGGTATCG
>WQTL01000016.1 GCA_009786275.1 Bacillota bacterium
TAAAAATTAGAGTCGAGCTCGTTGACTCAACTCAATTTTAGCAGATAGAGGCTAGAACTCCAAGGTTCGATTCTATTTGACGCTTACAGATGCCAAATCCGAACAGGAGAGTTCCGAACCCTCGTAAAAAGACCTTCTCCTACTGCCGAATATCCGCGCGATGCGTTATCCACAACTTCATAGGCACCCCACCGCCCGTAATTCTCACCCGAGAGTTGCGGGTTTTTTTCATTTCCCGGCGAAATTTTACGAAAGGACTGCGACCATGATAGTCTACAACTCTCTCGCCGATCTGGCCGGACTCCTCCCTCCTCCCGCGCCAGAATCGGAAAAACTGGCGCCGCACACCTACGACTGCACCGTTGCCGCTTCGTCGACACGCACGGGCTCGTCTGCGATGTGTGTCTGCGAAAAATCCTCGACAGTCAGGCAGGGTGCAAAGCCTCCCTGCTTGCGCCTGCTTCGAGGGGCGCGGCTGTATCACCCTGCTGCGCGCCGCTTTTTCCGCGCTGAAAAGATTCAGGTGCTCAGACATATTGTTCACGCAGAAACAGGCATATTCGGCATAGTGTTCCAGTTTAAGCTGCATAGATGAAAGGGTAGGATTCAAATCCCCGCGCAGGCAGTTGTAGGGTACCTCTTTGACGTCAATTCGCACCTTCTCGCCCGGCACCTTCAGCTCGGGAAATCGCTTGGATTTCTTGCGCGGCGGCGCGGCTTTTGGCTCCTCGGCGGCCAGCACCATCCGCCTGGCGGCGTCCCGCATCCCCCAATAGCTGCGCGTGTAGCCCAGCTCGTCTACCAGATAATTGAACACCTCTATCCAGCCGTATCGGAAGAATTTCTTCTCGAACGCCTTGCGTATCAAGGCTTCTTCCCCTGCCGTGTGCTGGTTCGGGTGCGGCGACAGCGGCTTGTGCGATTTATCCCGCAGCGATTTCCACCCGATTGCCGGGTCGTACCGCCGCCGCCATCGCTTGATGTTGCTCAACGCTTCCCCGTACACCTTCATCGCGTAGGCGTTCCCACGGCGCAGCGCCAGCTTCACCACTGCTTCCCGCTGCCTCGCTTTTTGCGCTTGACTTTTTGCCTCCTTTTGTGCTATCCTCTTCATCGGAAGCCCTCCCCTTTCTGGCGAATGGTTTGTGGTGAACTCATTCTACCATATCTGGGACCGGGCTTCCACCCTTTGTGGGTCACATCATTCTAACACATACAGCACTGATCTCCGAAATTTTTGCTGCCCTCTTGCTTTTTTCTTTGAGAAGCCTTATACTTTCATTGGGCAAATTACAGAATTTTAAATCATTTTGGTGAATCAGTGGATGAAGCCGCTCTCGCTGTCGTCTTAGAGAGTAGACAGCAGCGAAGGAGGTGTGAAGACATGTTGGATCAGATAGTCCGGGCTGCTTCGCGTGAATGCGCAAAGGCTCGGAAATTCCCCAGCAAGCACGGCATGGACTTTTTCGTCTGGATGGATGATCTTCACCACCAAATGGGAGGCGACCCCTTGGAATTGGATTGTGTTCTTCCTGCTGTTCGGTTGGGTCTGGATGTGGTTCATCAACCCGTAAGATCAGGCAGCGCAAAAGATTTCAAAAAAACGAACCGTTCCCCTGAGACAACGTCTATAATTTGTGTCAATCTGCGGGAGGGAGGGGTTCATTTGGAAGCGCTCATTCGGAAAGCACTGAAAGAAGCTGCACGGCGCTGCCGTTTCCCAGACGGAAAAAACGCGCTGGCGTGCCTGGAGCAATGGAACGGCCGGGAAAGGGGTTTTCAGGATGAAAGAAAACAGTAAACAGCTGGCGGCACTGGTGCGCGCCGCCCGGGGCGGCGACGAATCCGCGTTCGCCAGGCTATACAGAGCCACGCGGGACAGAGCCTACTTTGTGGCGCTTTCCATCACGAAAAACGAGGACGACGCGCTGGACATCTTGCAGGACGCGTACCTGAAGGCATGGCAGCGCCTGTCCTCCCTGGAGGACCCGGGGCAATTCAGCGCTTGGTTCCGGGCCATCACGGGCAACACGGCGAAGGACTACCTGCGAAAACAAAACCCGCTGCTGTTTATGCCCTTGAACGAGGAAGAAGGCGGCCCCCTGGACTGGCTGGAGGAGCAACGGGAGGACTGTTTGCCCGCCAAATCCATGGACACCGCCGAAACCCGCCGCCTGGTTCTCGATATCGTGCAAAAGCTGCCGGAGGACCAGCGTCTCTGCGTGCTGATGCGCTATTATGAGGATTTGCCCGTCGCGGATATCGCCGCAGCGCTGGAATTGCCCCAAGGCACGGTGAAAAGCCGCCTGTGGTATGCCCGGCAGAGCATCAGCGAGGGCGTGCGCCGCCTGGAAAAGCAAGGAGTCAAGCTCTATGCCACCGCGCCTCTGCCCATTGTCGTCTGGGTACTGCGGCACCTGAGAGCGCCTGCCACCAGACACCTCCCCCGCCTGATCCTGGGGAGCGGCGCGGGCACGGCAGCCGCTGGCGGCGCGGTCGCGGGCGGGACGGCTGCGGGCACGGGGGCCGCCGGCAGCATTGCGGCGGGGATCGCGCTCCCTAAGGTG
>WQTL01000017.1 GCA_009786275.1 Bacillota bacterium
CCCCCGTGGGGGAATCCTCCCGCAGGGGATAGCCCACGCACCGGGCGCGGTTGCCGCTTGCCGGGTCCAGATGGTCCTCCGGCAGGGGGCGGCTGCCGCCGCGGAAATAGGAATCCCCGAGCCAAAGCATCCCCTCGGCCACGAAAGCGAAGCCCCCGCGCGACGCCGAACGGAAGGTATCCCGGAAGCGCACGGTATCGCCGTTTTGCGCCGCGCGCAAATCCTGCGCGTCAAGGCGCCACGCGCGGTTTCCGGAGGTCACCCAGACGTGCTCGCCCCAGGCGGCGGCCCCGCCCGCGTGCCCGGTATAGGGCAGCCCCCCGGGGCCCAGCAGATACACCGATTTGACGTGCCGCCCGCTTTTCGCGTCCACCAGGGCGAGCAGGCCGGGCCGCTTCCCGGGGTGGTAGTACGCCAGCACGAAGCAGTTCAGCGCCTGCGAATAGCACATCCCCTGCGGCACGTAGCCCTCGCCAAGCCCCGGGACGGGGAACGCTGGGGCGGCGACCCTCGTGAAGGGCTTGTATTTTCCATTGCGCAGGAACGAACCTATCAGAGCGGGAAAAGCCTCGCGGGAAAAGCCGCTGTAGCGGAACGAATCCACCCGCCGCGCCGCAGCCGCCGCGGTATCCGCGTCCCGTTTGCCGCGCAGCCCCAGGGACGCCCCGCACAGGCTCACCGCCAGCATGCAGGAAATCAGCGCGCGGAAACGGTATGATAAACGCAAAGGATGCACCCTTTCAATAAATAAAAACCGGGAGCCCACCTCCCGGTTTCATTTTGCGCTGGTTTGCGATAATTCATGAGTGCTTATTTCTGGTAAGAGCGCTCCATCATCTGCGCGATTTCCCGTAATTGTTCGATCTGCATCTCGTCGCAGCGCTTGAATACGGCGTTGTCCTTCATCGGCACGCGGCATTTCCAGGTCATGGGCACGCCGTCCAGGGCGATGGTGTACTTCGCGTTGACGGGGTACTGCTGCGCCTCCGCCAGGGAGGCCAGCCCCAAGAAGGCCTGCAGGCGTTCGGCAAGCGCCGGCTCCTCTTGCCAGCAATCGCAGAGCTTCACGTACAGCTGCGGGTGGAAGTTCGCCATCACGCCGGAAAAGCCCGCGCAGCCCAGCCGGAGGCTCTCCAGCAGCATGGCGGCGTTGGCGTTGAAGATCTTCAGCCCGGTGCTCTTTGCGGCCTCGAGCTTCTCCTTGATCTGCCCCAGGTCGCAGCAGGTGTCCTTCAGGAAGGCGAAGTTGCCGAGCTCCCCCAGCCGCCGGATGACATAGGGGGTCAGCAGCCGCTTGTAGGGATAGGGGCATTCGTAGACGCCCAGCGGCAGGCCGGGCAGGGCCTTCGCCACGCGCTCCGCCCGGCGCAGGAAGGCGTCGTCATCCTCCCCCTTTTCGGCGAAACGGTTGGAGATGAACACGTAGGCGTCTATGCCCTCCTCGATGAAGGCCTTGGCCTCGGCGATCTGCGTGGCGGGGTCGTAGGCCGTGTGGCCGCTGGCCAGCACCGCCGTGCCGGGGTTACGCACCCGGATGATTTCTCTTAAGACGCGCAGGCGTTCCTCAAAGGAGAGGTAGAAGATCTCGCTGGACTGGCAGATGGCGAACACGCCCGTCACGCCGCGCGCCTCGTACCAGCGCATCAGGGGCGGCAGCGCGCCGTAATCCACCTGCAGTTCCTGCGTGAAGGGTGTCACCATGGTGGGGTATACGCCGTTGGGGACGGTTTTCATCGCATAGTCTCCTTCTTACGTCTTATCCCTATTATAGCACGGTTCCCGGCAAACGCAAGCGGTTTCACCCGCCGTTGAACGCGCTCTCAACGGGCTTGAAGATTTCCTTAAAGAAATTGCCGATGCCGTGGAAGAAATTTTCCAGGAATTCCTTTATGTTCTGCTGCAGCTCGGGATAGGTTACGCACAAAACGGCAATCACGCCGGCCGCCAGCAGGAGCACCACCAACACAAATGTACCCGCACCGGATCTCCGCCTCATCTCATCCCTCTTTTCCCCTTTATTCCACATTATTATACAACAAATCTTTTTCCAATGCAAGCACGTATTTATTCACCAATTACGCGCACAGATAATATAGTGATAGCAGAACACATGCGAAAGGATGCGCGTACATATGGAACAACAAGCAAAATCCGTGGAACAATATAAGCAGGAGATGCTCGCGCAGGCGCGGCGCAACAACGTACAGCCGGCCGCCCCCGTCGCGCGGGCGCAGGCCCGGGCACAGGCGATAGTGAAAGTGATCACGCCCGCGCCGCCCCCGGAAAGAGTCACCCCCGCCGAGCACGTGGAGCGCCTGCTGGAAAGGGCGGAGCCCGTCGTGGAGGCGGCGGAGCCCTTCGCGGAGCTCGCGCTGCATTCGGGGCTGGCCTCCGCCGGGGCGGCCATGGCGGCCAAGGGCCTCGAGCTGGGCGCGGAGGCCCTGGAGGCGCACATCGAGCGCAAGAAGGAAGAAAAGCGCGAGGAGCTAGCCGCGCCGCCTGCACCGCCCGCACCGCCGCCCCCCGCGCCGGTGGTGGACATCAATTTTTCCCCGCAGATTGTGCAGGAGGCCCCC
>WQTL01000018.1 GCA_009786275.1 Bacillota bacterium
TCCGCCTTCGCGATCCACTGCGAATACTGCGGGTATTTTTCGTTGTCCCGGATGGTGTAGTCCTTCGCCGCCAGCCACCAGCCGTACCAGCCGCTGTAGTCCCACTGCGCGGTATGGGGCAGGCCCTTGGCGAACCAGGTGACGTCCGGCAGCAGGCAGGTGGAGGCGTCCACGCAGCGGTCAGGGGAGATATAGTCCCTGGTATCGCGAAACTTCTTCTGCCTGTAAAAAATGGAGAAGGGCCGGCCGGGCGCCGCGCAGGTGGCCCCCAGGCTCGCGTAATAGGTGTCGACGAGCTTATCCGAGGATACGTTGGCCCCTACGGCGTAGGGCGAAAGGGGGCTGCCGTAGCCGCAGCGCACCGCGACCTTGAGCTTCGCGGCGGCCTTCAGGATGAGGTCGTCCTGCTCCGCCATGATCGCGTGGTATTCGTCGGCGTCGGCGAGCAGCTTGGCGTATTTGGGGTCGTCTTTAAAGAGGTATTTCTTGGCCGCTTCATAGTCCTTATTGGGGATCATGCAGAGATACGCGGGCATCTGGAACCAGATGGGGATGAGCGCCTGCTCATAGAATTTTTTGTAAGCCCCCCGGGCGGCGAAGTTGAAGGCGTTCAGCAGGGTGTCCAGGAGGCCGAGCTGGTAGAGCCCCTCGATCAGCCGGGGCGACAGCCCGAAGATGGCCTTGTCCCCGCCGCCGCCGACCTTGGAATCCTGCAGGCCGAACATGGAAAGCCCGCCCTGGGCCAGGGAGGCCGCGTCGAAGCCGAAGTCCCCCAGGGCGATGTTGCCGAAGAGGCTGGAGCCGTTGTGCATGGAGATATTGAACACGAGGCTAGACAGGCGGTTCAGGTGCCCGTATTTTTTCAGATAGGCCAGGGCGATGGGGCCGCTGCCGCTGATGGCGTTGAAGTTCACCTTGTCGAAGGGCTCGCCGGCATAGCCGTTGTGGTTCCCGCCGTCGTGGGTATTCCCCTCGCCGTAGAGCCCGATGAGCTTTTCGATGTAGGCGTGCAGCAGGTCGGCGTTGCGGACGGGGCTCTGCCGCCAGTCGAAGGTCCAGAAGGCCTTGTTCTCCCCCAAAGCGCCGGCCGCCTTGATCTTGTTCATGGTTTCGTCCAGCGGCGCGTAGGCCGCGGGGTTGTCCGTGAAGGTCGAGTACTTCGTGCCGAGGTAGGTCAGGTAGGGGATCACGCAGCTAATGGCGGGGTTGATGCTTTTGCCGTCGGCGTCCATGGCGATGCTGCCGTAGGAGTTTTCCCACAGCTGTACCAGGCCGTCGCCGAAGGCGTCCATGTCCAGGGAGGTCAGGGAGCTGAGGATGGAGCCCATGGAGCCCGCGTCCCCGCCCAGGGTGTTTTCCGTGGAAAAGACCGTCTCCATCGGCGAGCCCGGCGCCAGCGACTTCGGCAGCCATCGCTCCTCGTTTGTATACAGGGGGTGCCACGCGCCCGCCCCGAAGATCAGGGGGTATTTCGATACGTCCTCGCCGGCGGCAGGGGCGGTGGAAAGGGCCTGCTCGGGTGCTTCCCCTTCGGCGAAGGCGGGCTGGAAAAAACAGGTCAGGAGCAGCGCGGCCAAGGTGAGGCTGAGGATGCGTTTGGCCCATTTTGACATACTTGGGGTCCCCTTTACGGCTATATTTTGATAGCCTCCTAATTTAATCACAGCGGGGCGCAAAAAGCAAGGGGAATTTAAAATAAATATAAATTGTCACTTAACAGGAGATAAACCGCACGGAACTGCCAATTGACAAAACGGAAAGAACCTGCTATAATGCATTTCGGGAAAAAATACGAAAGGTGATGGAAATTTGGGGACAACCGGAACAATCACAGGGGAGAAGCTGCCTCTCTATAAGCTAAGGGAGGGCGCCTTCGTCACAATCTACCGCAACGCGGACGACTTCATGTTCGGCAGGCACCACGGCAAGCAGCGGGACGAATTCGCGGTCAAAATGGTGGGGCTGCGCACCACCTATACCCAGCTGGACTATGAGGTGGAACGGGCCGCCACCGCGCTATACGCCTACGGCATACGGCAGGGGGACTATGTCTCCTTCGCCATGCCCAACCTGAAGGAGACCATCGTATACATCTACGCCTGCTGGCGCATCGGGGCCGTCGCCAACCTCATCGACCCGCGCACCAACAGCGAGGGCATCCTGGAGCGGGTGGAGCGCACGCACTCGAAGCTGCTCATCACGGTGTTCAACCTCTGCGGGGAGAAGTTCGACTGCATCCTGGACAGGCTGCCCTGCGCGCACGTGATCCTGGTCAACCCCTACGCGGATTCCGTGGCGGCCAGCAAGGCCCTGGTGTTCCTGGCGGGCCTGAAGTACGGCAAGGAGGTCAAGGAATTCAACGGGACCCACACCGTGGGCGGCGATAGCAAATATGTCTGGCACAGCGAGTTTATCAACAGCTACACCTATGACGAGGACATCCGCGCCTGCTACAGCCCCGGTATGGCGGCCGCGGTGGTCTACACCAGCGGCACCGCCTCCGACGGCGTCATCAAGGGCGCGGTGCTCACCCACGAGGCCCTCAACGCCGCCGCCATCGGCCTGTATTACTCCGTGCGGGA
>WQTL01000019.1 GCA_009786275.1 Bacillota bacterium
ACGCGGCGGGCGGTACCCTCGGTATCCGCCCGGAGCACGTGCTGCCCGCCCGGGCGGGGGAGGGCAGCCCCATGCGCATCCAGAGCGTCGAGAACACGGGCCGCGAGGTTTTTGTCTACCTGAAGGGGGAGCAGACGCCTAAGTCGCTCACCATGGCGGTTGGCACGGAATTTCAAGGCGAGCCGGGGGATATTATTTATGTAAAGATGAGAGAGAACGCGACAAGGTGGTTTTAGATGTAGAGACGCACGGCAGTGCGTCTCCAAGCGAGAATATTTTTTTCAGGAGACGCACTGCCGTGCGTCTCTACATATATATGTAAATTTTTCGCTAATTTCCCCATTAATACTTGCATGCCCGGCCCTGATATGGTATGATAAGTAAGATTATGTAAGCAGGGAAGGGAATGCGATATGACCGATCAAATCGGCGCCGATCCATACAGCGCCGCCCAGCCGGGCAAGGGCCGGAAAGCCGGCGCGCGCTTCGGCGGCTTCGTCAGGGACAACGGCTACCTGTGGCTGGCGTTCTTCGCCTCCGCCGCGCTGATGCTCTTCATGTGGTTCTGCAACCAGATGATCCCCTTCGGCGGCAGGACTATCCTGCGCATGGACCTCTACCACCAGTACGGCCCGCTGTTCGCCGAGCTCTACGAGCGGCTGATCGCCGGGCGCAGCCTGCTCTACAGCTGGAACACGGGCCTGGGCGGCGGCTTTTTGGGGAACTTCTTCAACTACCTCTCCAGTCCCACGGGCCTGCTGGTGCTGCTGTTCGGCCACGAGAAGGTCCCCGAGGCCATCGGCGTGATGGTGCTGCTCAAGTGCGCGTTCGCCTCGGGCGCGTTCGCCTGGATGCTGCGGAAGGTACACGGCAGGAACGACGCCTCCATCGCGGCCTTCGGCGTGCTGTATTCCTTCTGCTCGTTCTTCATCGCCTACTACTGGAACGTGATGTGGATCGACGGCATGGCCCTGCTGCCCCTGATCATGCTGGGCATCTGGTACATCGTGCGTCAGCGCAAGTTCATGTTTTACACCGTCACCCTTGCTTTGGCCCTGGTGACGAACTACTTCATGGGCTATATGCTGTGCATCTTCAGCGTGCTGTTCTTCCTGGTGGCCTTCTTCAGCGGCGGCGCGGAGGACGCGCTCCCGCAGTTCCCCCCGCCGGGCAAAAAGCGCATAAAGGACAACCGCTTCCTGCGCACGGGCTTCGTCTTCGCCTATGCCTCGATATTGGCGGCGGCGCTGGCGGCCTTCGCCCTGGTGCCGGTCTATATGACCCTGCGCGGCGCCTCGGCCACCTCGGGCACCTTCCCGAAGGACATCAGCACCAATTTTAAGATTTTCGACTTCTTGGCGAATCACTTTGCCGACGTGAACCCCACCATACGCTCCAGCGGCGAGGATGTGCTGCCCAACGTCTACTGCGGCGTGGCGACGATCCTGCTGGTGCCGCTGTACCTCTTCGTGCCGAAGATCAAGGCGCGGGAGAAGGCGGCCCACCTGCTGCTGCTGCTGGTTATGTACTTCAGCTTCAACACCAACGTGCTCAACTACGTCTGGCATGCGTTCCATTTCCCCAACGATTTGCCGTACAGGTTCTCTTTCCTGTATTCCTTCCTGCTGCTCTGGATCGCTTATAAAGTATTTCTAAACCTGCGGGATGTCCCCCTGCGGGCCATCGTGGGCGTGGGGGCGGCGGCGGCGCTGTTCGTGGTGGTGGTGGAGAAAATCGGCTCGAAGAACGTGGACTACCTCTTCATCGACCCCATCACGCAAGCCAGGCATGAAAACTATACCACCTACATCACCCTGGCCTTCCTGGTGGCCTATACGTTGATCTTCGCCGCTCTGCGCAAAAGCCCGAAACCCAAGTCCGTCTCGCTGACGATGGTGCTGCTGTGCTGCGTGATCACGGAGGTCTGCGCGGCGGACGTGAAGAACTTCGAGATCACCCAGCTGAAGGAGAATTTCACCACCGACCTGCGGGACTTCCAGCAGGTGAAGAAGGAGCTCTACGAGAGCGACGGCAGCTTCTTCCGCATGGAGCTGACCGACCACCGCACCCGCACGGATCCCGCCTGGTACGACTACCGGGGCGCTTCCACCTTCTCCTCCATGGCCTACGAGCGCACGGCCAATTTGCAGTCGCGCCTGGGGCTGGGGAGCAACTTCATCAACAGCTACACCTACAACCCGAACACGGCGGTCTACAACGCCATGCACAACCTGAAATACATCGTGGAGAACATGAGCGCGGACCCCGACGGCAGCTTCGTGGGGCCGCACGGCTCCAGCTTCCTGCCGGAGCTGGAAAGCTCCGCGGTGTACGCCAAACGGGACGAGTTCACCCGGGCGCGCTTCACGGTGTTCGAGAACAAATACTACCTGCCCATCGGCTTTTGGGCCAACAACGCCCTGCGCGGCTGGAACACCTCCATGGGCTCCAACCCCTTCCGGGTGCAGGGGGAGTTCTGGGAGCTGGCGGGGGGAGGGGCCGGGGTGTTCGAGCCCCTGGCCCTGCGCATCAGCGACGATTACTACGGCGACGGCGGCTTCAACGCCTATACCAGCGAGCAATGGG
>WQTL01000020.1 GCA_009786275.1 Bacillota bacterium
TACAGGGCGATATTTTGCGGCTCGACCTCCCCGCCCTGCTGGAGGAGCATTTCCAGGGCATGCCGGTGCACGTGTGCGCCAACCTGCCGTATTATATCACTTCGCCCATCCTCATGCGCCTGCTGGAGAGCCGATTGCCCTTCGCGGGCATCACCGTCATGGCGCAAAAGGAAGCCGCCGAGCGGTTATGCGCCCCCATGGGCACCAGAGCCAGCGGGGCCGTCACCGCGGCCGTGGCGTATTACGCGCAGGCCCGGCAGCTGTTCCCGGTGAGCCGGGGCTCGTTCTACCCCGTGCCCAAGGTGGACAGCGCCGTGCTGCGGATCACGCCGCGCAAAGAGCCGCCCGTCAGCGTGCCCGATGAGGCCTTCTTCTTCCGGGTGATCCGCGCGGCCTTCAACCAGCGCAGGAAGACAGCCGCGAATGCCGTCAGCGCGGGGCTATGTATGGATAAGGCTTTGGTGCTCAAGGCGATGGAACAAGCCAATATTGCGGCTGAAGCGCGCGCGGAAAATCTCACGCTGGAGGACTATGCCTCGCTGGCGCGGGCGCTTGCAAGCCCCCCTCTTCAGAGGGGGGATGTCACGCAGTGACAGGGGGGTGTGCATAATCGCACACTTCATTCAATACGCACCGATCACACGCCGGCCTTCTCGCCACGCATACCGCGCGGCCGTGCAGCACGCAGCGATGGCAGAAGTCGTTGCTCTCCGCCGGGTCCAGCAGGGCTTCCAGTTGCTTTTCCACCTTGAAGGGATCCTTCGTGTTCACAAGCCCCAGCAGGTTTGATATGCGGATGAGGTGCGTATCGGCCACCACGGCGGGCAGGCCGAAGACGTCCCCGCGGATGAGGTTGGCGCTTTTGCGGCCCACGCCCTGCAGCGCGGTGAGCTCCTCCATGCGCTCGGGCACCTTGCCGCCGTGGCGCTCGCACAGCTGGCGCGACATCGCCACCAGGTCCGCCGCCTTGGTGCGGAAAAACCCGCAGGAGCGTATGATTTCCTCCACCTCTTGCACATCGGCCAAAGCCAAGGCCTGCGGCGTGGGGAAGCGCGCGAACAGCGCCGGGGTGACGAGGTTCACGCGGGCGTCGGTGCACTGGGCGGCCAGCCGTACGGCCACCAGCAGGCGGAACGGCTCCGGCTCCTCCAGGGAGCACAGGGCGTCCGGGTATTCTTTTTTCAGCAGTGCCGTGGCCAGGCGCGCTTTTTCTTTTAGGTGCAAATGACAGGCCCCCTTTATACGTCCATTTTACACGAAAAGGGGTTGGGTGTCAAGGGTGCTATCAGCTGTTCTCCCTCGCAATCGCCCTTCTCAGCAGCAGCCGCGACAGCGCCTTGCCGTTGAAGGGGATGAGCGGGTACCAGTAGCTCGTGCCGGCGATGGTCTTCGTGCAGCTGATGACCGCAAGCAGCAGCGCCGCCCCGGCCAGCAGCCCCCACCAACCCAGCAGCGCCGCGCAGAGCAGCATCACAACGCGCATGAACGTGAGCGCGTAGCCCAGCTCGTAGCTGGGCTGGGCGAAATTCGCCACGGCGGTGAAGGCCATGAGCAGCACGGCCTCGGGCACCATGAGCTCGCTGCGCACGGCGAACTCCCCCAGCACCAGCGCGCCGATTACCGCGAAGGAGCCGCTGAGCGCCGGCGGCGTGTTGAGCGAGGCCAGCTTCAGCGTGCCCACCACCGCCTCGATGATCAGCAGCTGCGCCAGCACCGGCATGGCGATGGGCTCGTGGATCCGGATTTCCCGCAAAAACGAAGGCAACGTATCCGGATGCATGACGAACAAATACCACAGTGGGGTGAGCACCGTCGTCGCGACCGAGACCAGCAGCCGCAGCCAGCGCAGGTAGGTCCCCGTCACGGGCAAAAAGCAGTAGTCGTTGGTGTCCTGCAAAAAATCCAGGATGCCCGTGGGGAGGATCATCCCGGCGGGGGAGTTGTCCATCAGCAGCAAAATCTGCCCCTCGGCCACGCTTGCCGCCGAGGTATCCGGCCGCTCGGTATATCGCGCCCGGGGGAAGGGGTTCCACCATTGCTTGCGGGTCATACACTCCGTCAGGCTTTGCAGCCCCATGGTGAGGGTGTTGATCTGTATCCCCCGCAGCTTTTCGCGCAGCCGCCCGAGGATTTTCGCGTCCGCCTTATCTTCAAGATAGCACAGCACGATGTCCGTGTGGGAGCGCCCGCCCGCCTGAATGCGCTCCATGGTGAGCTTCGGGTCGCGGATATGCCGCCGCACCATGGCGGTGTTGACCAGCAGGGATTCCACGAAGCCCTCCCGGGGGCCGCGCAGCACGCGGTCATTTTCCGGCTCCATCACCGGGCGGGTGGGGTACTCCCGCACGTCGATGAGCACGGCCTCGCCGAAGCCCTCCACCAGCAGCCCCACGCAGCCGGAGAGCACGAAGGTCGCGAACGCCGCGCCGTCGCCGGTCACGTCGGTCTCCCCGTAGGGCACGGCGTGGGCGGCGAAATCCTGCGCGGTCTTCAGGTTGTCGAAGGTATCGGCGGGCAGCTGCAGCAGCAGCTCCAGGATTTTGTCGAGGGTCCCGTCCTTCACCATGCCGTCCACGTAATAGAGCTCGCCCCGCTT
>WQTL01000021.1 GCA_009786275.1 Bacillota bacterium
CATGGAAGTGAATTGCGAAAACAGCAGCAGCCTGTGCCCGGATTCCAGGCTGCTTTCGATGAGTTCCAGGCAGCCCTCCGTTTTCGCGCTGCCATCACGGTAATTTTCGTACACCAAAGCGGGATCGCAGCAAAGCTGCCGCAGACGGGTCAAAGCGGCTAAGACCATCATGCGGCCCTGCGCCTCCTCCACGCCGGTGAGCTTCTCCATTAAGTCGGAGCGCGTCTGCGCCAGGGCCGCCAGATACAGCTTCTTTTGCGCCGGTACCATCGAAATCCGCAATACGCTCTCTGTTTTAGAAGGCAGCTCCCGCAGCACGTCGGCCTTCATGCGCCGCAGGATAAATGGCCGTACAAGTGCGCGCAGCCGCTCGGTGGCCTGCGTGCTTTGCTCTTTTACGATAGGCCGCTCGTATTTTTTGCGGAAGTGGCTGTAATTGTGCAAATAGCCCGGCATGAGGAAATCGAAGATGGACCAAAGCTCCGCCAGGCTGTTTTCGATGGGCGTACCTGTCAGGGCCAGGCGCGTTTGCCCGCGCAGGGTTTTTACGCTTTTCGCGTTTTGCGTGTTTTGGTTCTTGATGTACTGCGCCTCGTCGATGACGGCAAAGCGGAATTCGAAGGGCTCATACAGCGTGATATCCCGTTTGAGGGCGTCGTAGGATGTGACGATCAAGTCATATTGCCCTATGGTTTCGATCTGCACGGCCCGTTCGGCGTTCACGCCGCCAATGGCCAGGCAGCGCAGCTGCGGCGTGAACTTCCGGCACTCGCTTTCCCAGTTGAGCACCAGGGAAGCCGGGCACACCACGATACTGGGCAACGTGCCGCCCGCCTGCTTTTCGGCCAGCAGCACCGCCAGCACCTGCAGGGTTTTGCCAAGGCCCATGTCATCTGCCAGTATCCCGCCAAAACGAAAACGATCCAGCGTGCGCATCCAGCGGTAACCGGTTTTCTGATAGTTTCTCAGGATTTTCTTCAACTCCTGCGGCGCCTCGTAATCGGCGTTTTCCGCCTCACGGAAATCGCGGATGATCTCTTTGAACAGCTTGTCCCGCTCAAAGCGCACAAGGCCGCTGCGCTTCGCGCTTTCGTCCAGGTAGAGGCTCCGGTTCAGGCCTAGCTCGGCGCGGCCCAGCGCCAACTGCCGGTCACTGAGCTCCAGGCCTTCGGCAAGATCATAGAACCGCTCCAAAGCCGCGTCGTCCAAGGCCAGGAAGGAGCCGTCCCGCATACGGTGGTACTTTCGCTTTTGCCGGTAACTCCCCAGAATTTCCGCCAACTCGCCGGGTTCGACGTTTTCGGCCTCAAAGGAAAACTCCAACAGCCCGCCGCTGACCTTCACCCCGGCGCCGGTCGCCACCGGCGGCCTGATTTTCACGCTTTTGAACGCTTCGGAGGCATAAATCTCCGCGAACTCCGACAGTTCCGCTATGCCGCGGCCGGCCAGATTGAGCAGCCGCTCGGGATCGTCCTCGAAATACAGCGCACCTGCCTCGTCGCCGTCATGTCCCATATAGCGCATGAGCGACTGCTCCGCGCGCAGCTCGCCCGCGATATCATAGGAATGGGTCACGCGCTTCCCCTGAAAGGCCGGTTTCGGCGTATCGCCATAGGAAAATTCCATACGGGCCTGCGCGCCGTTTTCGCCCCGGCGGTCGAAGTAGATTTTTATCGCCAGCGGCGGCGGCGTGAATTGTTCCAGTGCTTCGTCCGAATCCAGCTCGATGTAGGGCTCCAGGCGGCGCAGCACGGAGGACGAAAAGGCGGGCATATCCGCGTCGGCGATGAACAAGCGGGCAGCCTCCGGTTTCAGTTTGCCGCTCTGTGTTTTCAGCAGAGCTTGCAGCAACGGCTTGACCGCTGTTGCATATGCGGGGGTGCAGGCGCAAAAGGTTTCTCCCTGCAAGACATAGAGCCCCGAAGCGCCGAACAGCGCGTGCAGCGGCTCCGCCATGAAAAGAAACCCGCCCTCCGCCCGTTTGAGCTCAAAGCGCAGCCTGGGATTTTCGCGGCGCACGGCGGTTTCAATATAGCCTGCTATATTTTTCCCATTGAATGAAAAACCGCTTTCACCGGCCGCGTCGAAAAAGGCGTCCAGCAGGGCGGGGGAAAGCGCCATCTCGCTTTTGTCGCAGTTGCCGTATTCGGCCAGATATTTATTTTTGTCGTCGTAATACCGCAGGAAGAAGTTCAGCAGCGGGCGGCATTCCTGTCTGAATGCCGCGGGATGGTGCTTGAGCGACGGCATCTGCTTGCCATAGCTTTCCACCGCGCAATTGCGGAACAGCGTATGCAGCTTGCCCAAATCCTTGATGACGTAGGGCCGCGACACGCCGATTTTGAAGGAAAGCCGCAGTTGATCATCGCGGTACCCTCGTTGGCTGAGCGTCACCCAGAGCATCGCCTCCGGCGTGAGGGTTTCGCCCACGAGCTCCTCGGCATAAGCTTTCAGCATCTCCATGGCGCGGTAGTCGGTGGACGGCACCTTATGATCAGACCGAGTGGTGGTCATTTCCTCCGGGCTGTCCTGCGCCTGGGCGGCGAGCACCGTGGCGATGACGTGCTTGCAAATGCCGCCGTATTCCTCGAAGGCCGGGC
>WQTL01000022.1 GCA_009786275.1 Bacillota bacterium
CGTCCGGCCCACCGTGCCCGACGTGACCGGCCAGACCGAGTGGCAGGCCAGGCAGACCCTGACCGATGCGGGCTACGCGAATATCGCCGTCACGCCTGTCAGCGGTACCTTCTTCACCGCCAGCGGCACCGTGGCCCGGCAAAGCCCGCGGGGCGGTTCCCAGGCGGACTATGACGAACTGATCACCCTGGATGTCTACGAATAATATGGAAAAATTGCTGGAGGGGCGCATCCACAGCGGCGTGGGCGGCAGCTTCGCCGTGGCGGCAGATGAGGGCGTGCTCGCCTGCCGGGCGCGGGGCCTGTTCCGCAAGCAGGGCGTCACGCCCCTGGTGGGGGACCGGGTGCGCATAGAGCGCGTCGGCGGCAAAGAGGGCTATATCCGGGAGATACTCCCCCGCAAAAACGCCCTGGCCCGCCCGCCCCTGGCCAACCTGGACCAGCTGTTTTTGCTCAGCTCCACCGCGCAGCCGAAGCCCAACCTGCGCCTGCTGGATACACTCGTCGCGGCGGCGGAGCTCTCCGGCATCGCCCCGGTGGTCGTGTTCACCAAGTGCGACCTGGCCGGCGCGGAGGAATACGCCGCTATTTACAAGGCCTTCCCGTGCTTCACGATTTCCATGGACAGCGATATTGAACCGATCAGGGCCCTGTTCCAAGGTAAAACCAGCGCCTTTTGCGGCAACACCGGCGTGGGGAAATCCACCCTGCTCAACCGCATTGCCCCGGAATTGGCCCTGCCCACGGGCGAGATCAGCGCGAAGCTCGGGCGCGGGCGGCACACCACGCGGCATGTGGAGCTTTACCCCGCGGAAGGCGGGTGGGTCGCGGATACCCCGGGCTTCTCCGTCCTGGAGCCCCTGGAGCAGGAGACCCTCACAAAAGAAACCTTGGCCGATGGCTTCCGCGAGTTCGCGCCTTACCTGGGCAAATGCCGATTCCCCGACTGCGCGCATGACAAGGACAGCGGCTGCGCCGTCATCAAGGCCGTGCGGGCCGGGGACATCCCCCGCAGCCGCCACGAAAGCTACCGCGCCCTCTACGAGGAGCTGAAAAAGAAAAAAGACTGGGAGTAAGAAAATTTAAGAATACAACAACCGTTGATTAAGGCCGGCGTAGTTTGTAGGGGACGGCCTCCGGACGTCTCTGGTCCTTAAAAATAAAGCTTTTTGCTTGGGGCGTCGAGGACGCCGCCCCCTACGATGCGTTAATCATCGGCTACTTAAGAATGAAGAATGAAGAAGGAGAAAGCCTATGAAGTGCCCCTACTGCGCCTGCGAGGACAGCAAGGTGATCGATTCCAGGCCGACGGACGACAGCGAGCGCATCCGGCGGCGGCGGGAGTGCTCCAACTGCGCCAAGCGCTTCACCACCTATGAGATCATCGAGACCGTGCCCCTGATGGTGATCAAGAAGGATAAATCCCGCGAGAGCTTCGACAGGCAGAAGCTGTTCAACTCGCTGCGCCGCGCCTGCGATAAACGCGCGGTCTCGGTGGACGACCTGGAAAGCGTGGTCAGCGACATCGAGCAGGCGCTGCACAACTCCATGGAGCGCGAGATCCCCACGGAGAAAATCGGCGAGCTGGCCATGGAGCACCTCAAGCAGCTGGACGAGGTCAGCTACGTGCGCTTCGCCTCGGTCTACCGGGAGTTCAAGGACCTGCACTCCTTCATGGACGAGCTGGCCAAGCTGCTGCGGGAGAAGAAATAGCGTGACAGACGCCATAGAGCAATACATGCGCGATTGCATGTGCGACAGCGCCCACGACACCCAGCACGTTTTGCGCGTGCGAAAGTACGCGCTCGACATCGCGGCGCACGAGCGGGGTGCGGACCTCGAACTCCTCGGGGCGGCCTGCCTACTGCACGACATCGGCCGCGCGGAGCAATACGCCGATCCCCGCGTGGATCACGCGGCCTGCGGCGCGCAAAAGGCGCGGTGCTGGCTGGAAGCCAACGGCTACGGCGCGCAGTTCGCCGAAAAAGTGGCCGATTGCATCCGCACGCACCGTTTCCGCTCGGAGGACCCGCCGCGCAGCATAGAGGCCAAAATCCTCTTCGACGCGGACAAGCTGGATGCCTGCGGGGCCATGGGGATGGCCCGCACGCTTTTTTACAAGGCCCACGTGGGCCTGCCGCTCTACATGCTGGACGAGGCCGGCGCGGTGCTCGACGGCACGGCGGACAGCGAGGACACCTTCCTCCGGGAATACAAATTTAAGCTGGAAAAGCTCTACGAAAGGTTTTACACGCGGCGCGGCGCGGAACTCGCGCAAAGCCGCCGCGCGGCGGCCCGGGATTTCTACGAGGCGCTTTTACGCGAGGCGCGGGAATGCCACGCAATCAGTATGTAGAGACGCACGGCGGTGCGTCTCCCAAATAAAAGGAGAACCCAGATGAAACAACTCTACCTTGGCAACGAGGCGGTGGCCCGCGGCCTCTGGGAGGCGGGCTGCCGCTTCGTCTCGAGCTACCCCGGCACGCCCAGCACGGAGATCACCGAATACGCGGCGCAATATACCGAGATCGATGCCGAGTGGGCGCCCAACGAGAAGGTCGCCTTCGAGGCCGCCTACGGCGCCAGCGTGGCGGGTGCGCGGGCCTTTT
>WQTL01000023.1 GCA_009786275.1 Bacillota bacterium
GTAGCCTACCAGAACGCGAGGAATACGGCAATGGGCGGCGGCGTGCCGGGGTCCGACAGCCTTGAGAAAGGCGGCGTGCAGGACGGCCGCTTCGTCATTGCCACGGCCAACATCTCCATCCAGACCAAGACCTACGACGCCTTCTCCGCCGCGCTCAAGGCGGAGCTGAAGGCCATGGGCGGCTACACCAACGCCTTCGACGAACGCAACTACGACAGCGACCGCCACGCCAGTGTCACCGCCCGGGTGCCCAGCCAGAAGCTCGACGCCTTCCTGGACAGCCTGGAGAAAAACGGCACGGTGATCAGCCGCAGCATCAACACCGCCGACGTCACCGACGAGATGATCGAGACCGGCAGCAAGAAGGAGGCCCTGCAGGCCGAGGAAAAGGCCCTGCTGGCGATCCTGGAGAAGGCCCAGACCGTGGAGGACATCATCCGCGTGCAGGACCGCCTGTCCAACGTGCGCGCCGACCTGGAGAGCTACTCGCGCAGGCTGCAGAGCCTGCAGAACCAGGTGGCCTACAGCACCGTGAACATCGAGGTGCAGGAGGTCAACCGCATCACCGTCCCCACCCAGAGATTCGGCGCCCTGGCCAGCTCCGGCTTCCTTGCCAGCCTGCGGAATATCGGCACGGGCCTGCGCAACTTCGCCCTGTGGTTCATCGGCGCCATCCCCTGGCTCGTCCTGCTGGCCGTCCCCACGGTTCTTGTGATCTGGTTCGCCAGGCGCCGCCGCAGGAATAAGAAGGCCAAGAAGGCGGCGATGGACGCATGACCGATTGCAGCATTATCCATGATATCCTGCCCCTCTACCACGACAACGCCTGTTCCCCGGCCAGCCGCGCTCTGGTAGACGGCCACGTCGCTTCGTGCGGGGCCTGCCGCGCGCAGCTTGCGGCCCTGGATGCCCCCGTAACCCTCGCGCCCGCGCCCTCCTTCCTCCCGCCCGCCCGCCGCCTGCGGGAGGCAAAGAGCAAGCTCGTGCGCAAAACGGCGCTGGCGGCTACGGCCATCTTCTGCGCCCTGGCGATTTTTATCGCGGGCGGAACGCTGTTCTATACCCAATTTGAGCGCGAGCGCGTGATTCCCTATACCTACCCGGGCATGCTGGTGGGCGCGGCCAGTTGGGGCCCGGACGAAGACGGCGCTTATGAGCGCATATCCCTCGAGTTTGCCGCCGGGCGCTACGTGCGCGCGTCCTGCCTGTTCCGCCGCGTGACCATTGACGGCCAGCAGCGCGATGTCGCCATCCTCCAGCTCACCCAGACCTGGGCGCGCAAGTATCTCGATACTGTGGTGGGCGGCCCGGAGGAGGTCGCCGTGGGCACCGGTACGGGGCTTTATGTCAGCCGCGGCGGGCAGAAGCACGACGTCGCCTACGGCCCGGAGTACGAGCCGGCCTACTGGGATCCCCGCTGGGCCTACCCGGGCAGCCTCACCGCGGTGTATTACCTCGAGTCCCCCTCCTCCCCCCTGGATCTGAAGGATGCCCCGGAGGAAAGTGTCCTCGGCGCCCTGGAGCGCGGCGGGCATTTGATCTGGCGGGACGGCGATATTGTATAGTAAAAACACGCAGTTACCCCGGCCCCCGCGGGCCGGGGTTTTTTCTTTTCTAGAAAAAAGTCTCGATATTGACAATAAGTTCTCAAACTCCCACTTTTTGACCGATATTCCTGGAATTGACTAGTCAGAATCCCGTATTTTCCAGAAAAGAAACAAAATATTCCTGCGATTTCCAAATTACTAGAAAATAAACTTGAAAAACCTTTAAAAAAGACTTGATTTTTTTGGAATATCGTGATACAATATTTGAGTCGCAGCGCGCTGCCAAGACGGCGCGCAAAAATTCACAATGCTAAATAGAGATAAAATCAGGAGGTCAAAAATGAAAAGGTTCGTAAACACGTCCGGGCGTGAGCTCATCATCTACGCAGACAGCAAGATGACGACGAAGATCGGCATGCTTTATCGGGACAGCGCTTGCTACTGCATCCTCGAGCAGGATGCAGCAGTCGTTGTGTTGTATAAAGTATCCTCCAACGGGGTGTTCAAAGTCGGGTTCACCGACTTTCTCCAGGGGGTACAAGAAGGCTAAGAGAGAGGACCCAGAGCACGTGGGATGTCCAACAGGTTAAACAGGGGCGCACGGCTGTGCGCCTCTGTTTTTTCTTGCGTTTTTTCCGGGCGGGTGGTATAATGGTTGCTATGTAAAGGAGTTGATCCCGTTTGAAACGCCTATGTATGGGCAATCAGGCCATTGCCCTGGGGGCGGTGCACGCCGGCGTAAGGATCGCCGCGGGCTACCCCGGCACGCCTTCCTCGGAAATCCTCGAGACCATCGCGAAGGAGAAGCCCCCGGGCGTCTATGCCGAGTGGTCCGTCAACGAGAAATCGGCCCTGGAGGTCGCCGCGGGGGCGGCCATCGCCGGCGCGCGCAGCCTGGCGACCATGAAGCAGGTGGGCCTCAACGTGGCCAGCGACCCTCTGATGAGCCTGAACTACGTGGGCGTCAAGGCGGGCATGGTCGTCGTCGTCGCCGACGACCCCGGGCCGGTGTCCTCCCAGACAGAGCAGGACACCCGCCATTTCGCCCGCTTCGCCAAGCTCC
>WQTL01000024.1 GCA_009786275.1 Bacillota bacterium
GGTGTCGATTGGCAGTTTACTGCCGAAGATGCTCGTATCAAGCTCAAAAGGCTTTATCCAGTTGTTCAATGATTTGGTTTTACAGGGTACTAGCCATCTTGTTTCTTTCGGTGGGCGGGTTGTTCGTTTGTTACATATCATCGGCCTCCGGGCCGCCCGCGCTGTATGTCAATGGCGTGCGGACCATAGGCGGTGACTTTAGCTGGAATACGCCCAGGGGCACCAGAGTTACCGAGCCGATCGACTTGACCAGGATTGCATATGGCGAGGAAAACACCATCACGGCTTCCATGGGGGACGCGATAAAACTGCGCAATAAACTGCCTTGGCTGGGTGCGCGGCAGCAAGTACAAATTACGCTGTATGAAGTGGGGACCCGTAACTGCTACGCCTCCTGGCCGTTGGCTTCGCGTCCGGCTATCTCAAAGGGCTATGCCGACCCCGGCAGCTATTGCATGGATATTTATGTGGTATACCGAAGCCTGTTTGTTTCCGGCTCTGCGCATTACGGGGCCGTACTTAATGTTGAAGAATGACCGTAAGGAGCATCCATGACCATCCAAACCCAACTTGTTACAGAATTCCGCCTGCAACCCTCGCAGGTGGAAAACGTCGTGCGGCTTATCGACGAGGGCAACACCATCCCCTTCATCGCGCGCTACCGCAAGGAGCAGCACGGCGCTTTGGACGACCAGGTCCTGCGGGAGCTGGCCGAGCGCCTGGAATACCTGCGCAATCTCGAGAAGCGCCGCGAGGAAGTGCGCGCGGCGATCGCGGCGCAGGATAAGCTCAGCCCGGAAATCGAACAGGCCCTGGATAAGGCCGTCACCCTGGCGGAGATCGAGGACGTGTACAGGCCGTTCCGGCCCAAGCGGCGCACCCGGGCGAGTATCGCGAAGGAGAAGGGCCTGGAGCCCCTGGCGGAGCAAATCTACGCGCAGGAGTTCGACAGCCCCGCGCCCGTCACCCTTGCGGAGGGCTTTATCGACGAGGAGAAGGGCGTGCCCACCGCCGAGGAGGCCCTCCAGGGCGCGATGGACATCATCGCCGAGTGGATTTCCGACAACGCGGATATCCGCAGGCGGCTGCGCAATCTGTGCGGCGTCATCGGCGACGTGGAATCCAAGGCCGCCAAGCCGGAGGAGGACAGCGTCTACGCCGACTACTACGATTTCAGGGAACCTGTGAAGAAAATCGCGGACCATAGAGTGCTGGCGATCAACCGGGGCGAGCGCGAGGAATTTTTGAAGGTCAGCGTGCTGCTGGAAAGCGTGAAGGGGCATAACGTGGTCGCCGGGGAGACGCTGGAGCCCAGCGGGCGGTCGCTGTGTACGCAGTGCGTGCGCGAGGCCGGGCTGGACGCCTACGGCCGGCTGATCTTCCCCTCCATCGAGCGGGAGATACGCAACATGCTCAGCGAAAAGGCCAGCGCGGCGGCGATACGCAACTTCGCGCTGAACCTGCGCGAGCTGCTGTTGCAGCCGCCGGTGAAGGGCAAGGTCGCCCTGGGGCTGGACCCGGGCTACCGCACGGGCTGCAAGGTGGCCGTGGTGGACGCCACCGGCCGCGTGCTGGATACCGGCGTGATCTACGTCACCCATTCGGACGCGCAGAAGGAGCAGGCCCGGCGGCTGATCCTCTCCATGATCGAGAAATATCGGATCGAGATCGTCGCTATCGGCAACGGCACGGCCTCGCGCGAAACAGAAGAATTCGCTGTAGAAGTCATGCGCGGCGCGAAGAATCTGGCCTACATGATCGTGAACGAAGCGGGGGCATCCGTCTATTCGGCGTCGAAGCTGGCGGCGGAGGAGTTCCCGCAGTTCGATGTGTCGATCCGAAGCGCTGTCTCAATTGCAAGGCGCTTGCAGGACCCCCTGGCGGAGCTGGTGAAGATCGAGCCCCGGGCCATCGGGGTGGGGCAGTACCAGCACGACATGCCCAAAAAGGAGCTGGAACGCGCCCTGGACGGCGTGGTGGAGGACTGCGTCAACGCCGTGGGGGCCGACGTGAACACCGCCTCGCCCGCGCTGCTGGCGCATATCTCGGGCGTGAACGCGGGCCTGGCGAAGAATATCGCGGCGTACCGCGAGGAAAACGGGGCGTTTGCCTCCCGCGCGGCATTGAAGAAGGTGCCGAAGCTGGGCGCGAAGGCCTTCGAGCAGTGCGCGGGCTTCCTGCGCGTGCCGGAGAGCAAGAATGTCCTGGACAACACCGGCGTGCACCCGGAAAGCTATGACGCCGCCAAGGCGTTCCTGGCGGCGCTGGGCGTGGATATCAAAAAGGGGCACGTGCCCGAGCTGGAGGAGAAAATCGCGGCGGCGGGCGGTGCGGCGGCCCTGGCGGAACAGCTCGGCGTCGGCCTGCCCACGCTGAAGGATATCGTCAAGGAGCTCAAACGCCCGGGGCGCGACCCCCGCGACGAGCTGCCGCCCCCCGTGCTGCGCACCGATGTGCTGAAAATGGAGGACATCGTCCCCGGGATGGAGCTGAAGGGCACGGTGCGCAACGTTGTGGACTTCGGCGCGTTCGTGGACATCGGCGTGCACCAGGACGGCCTGGTGCATGTGTCCCGCATCGTGGACAGGTTCATCCGGCACCCCTCGGAGGTG
>WQTL01000025.1 GCA_009786275.1 Bacillota bacterium
TGTGCAGGTAGCGGTAGATCGCGGATTTTGACGCGCTGAGATCGTGTGACTGCGAGATGTGATACAAGTGCTGACCCTTTTTCAGCCCTTCGGTGATGGCGGCGTCCATCTCGTAAAACGATTCGCGGTTCAGCGGCACACCTTGACGTGCAGCAGCTCCCGAACGCACAATTTCTCCTTGCGCTTTCGCTCTTTTTTTTCGGGCAATTCGCGCCGGTAGCGCTGCTGGGCCGTGATGAAATACTGGATCGCCCAGCCGAGGAAGTCTAGGATGCAGACTTCCTCGAAGCGGATGGTGAGGAAGGCGTAGGCCCCGGTCACGGCCAGGGGCATGGGGGATTTCGTAGTCGCGAACACCAGCACGGATACCAGCGCGGCGGCGGCCACCACCGTGAAGTCCCGCATCGTCCACAGCCACATACCAGCCTCGGCCTTCAGGTTTTGGGGGTATAGGTACTCTTTCAAAAAAATTCCTCCATACGAATTTTGCTATTTTGCCTTGCGAATGCCGCATGCCTGTGCTACAATGTTCCTATAAGACGAACGCGTGAAAGGGGAATCCCCATGCACCTGATCCTTCACGATCTGTCCCCCGAACAGGCAGAGCGGCATCTGCCTCCACAAAGTGAAACTCTGGCCTGGCTAGCCGCCGCCCCCGGCGTAAAGCCCTGCACTGGCTGCTTCCTGTGCTGGACGAAAACGCCCGGCGAGTGCGTCATCCCCGACCGAGGCCAGGAATTCTGCCGCCTGCTGGCCAAGGCCGACAAGCTCAGCATTGTCAGCCGATGCTATTACGGCGGGTTTTCGCCCGACGTCAAGGCCATGCTCGACAGGCACATTGGGTACATGCTGCCCTGGTTCCACGACAACGAAGGCGAGATGCACCACATCCCGCGCTATGAGCGAAGGCTGGAGCTCGCCTGGCATTTGTATGGAACCACCACCGAGGCGGAGCGCGAAACCGCGCGGTGCTACTGCGCGGCCAACGCGCGTAATCTGCACGCGGTCAGTCACGCGGTGACTTTTCACGGCGATGTCGAGCCCTCCCGGCTTTCGACCACCAGAACGCAAGGCGGCGGTATGAGGGTCGCTTTCCTCAACGGAAGCCCCAACAAGGGCAAGGGCGTGACGGCTATGCTGCTGCGGTTTCTTGAGGAACGGCTTCCCGGCTGTAAAATCGTCCAAGGCTGGGATGAACCCTGTGATGCATATGTGATCGCCTTTCCGCTGTACGTGGATGGCATCCCCTCGGGCTTCCTGCGCGAATTGGTCGAGCACGAACGGGACCTGCCGCCCGGCGCGCGCGTGTACGCCGTCGTCAATAACGGCTTTTACGAGGGCGGGCAGAATGCCGCGGCCATCTCCATGGTGCGCAACTGGTGCGCCCGCGCCTGGCTTTTCTGGGGGCAGGGCGTCGGCATCGGCTCAGGGGAGATCCTGCGGCATATGCCCCTCCCCGTGCTGAACCTGTTCGGGCACGGCTCGATGAAGAAGTTCAACCGGGTTCTGGATACCCTGGCCGGGCACATCCTGGCGGGCGGCGGCGGTGAGGACATCTGCAACACGCCAAATTTCCCCCGCGCGCCGTACATGCTCGCCGGGTCCGCCACGTTCCGCTTGGAGGGTAAGAAGAACGGCTTGACGAAGCGGGAGATGGAGCGCAGGTTAAGCTAATTCACCGGGCAATAGATTTTGTCAGGTTCACGGCTGTGGATGTCATGTGAACCACGGAACTTAGGTTGAACTTCGCCGACGTGTCCAAGCCAAATTGCTGTGCGATGCGGGGGACCTCGCTGGCCGAGAGCATGATGCCCATCCCCAGCAGCATGTGATCCGGGAAGGTCAACAGGCCCAAGAACAATAACACAGTCTGGAGAAATGCCGTCAGGCACAGCGCCGCCACCTGCTTCACCCACTGCCAGAAGCCGTCGCTATACCCGCGCGGGACGCTGAACAGATAGAGCGAGCCCACGGCAATCTGGATGATCAAAATGCCGCCCCGTTTGAGATTGGCGAAGAAGACCTTTATGACGGAGTAGGCGAAGGCGATCATGGACAGCATGCCGAACAGCTTGAAATTGACGTCGGTGCTCACCAGGAAGCTGCCCTCCAGTACGTTGATGCTCTGCTGCCCCAGACCGAGGCCACGGGTCATGCCCATGAGCACCGATAGGTCCCCGAGAAAGGTATTCTGCAGGGTGATGCAGAATTTGTACAGCGCGACGGGCGCGATGCTGAACAGGCCCGTGGCCAGGAAGCCTTTCAGGATATTCAGCGCGGTGGTCTTGGGGCTGGCGCGGCCGTTCTGCGATTCGATGGCCACGTCGAACACGGCCACCACCATGCCCACGGCGAACAGCGCCCAGCCGAACTGGCTGAACAATTTAACCACGGCGGCCACCCAGGGCAGCTCAAATATCTCGGCCCCCATGGCGCCCATCGTGCCGAAAAACTCCGCGATGGCGTTGTAGATTGCCGTGTAGACCCACTTGAGCATCCAGTCAAAAATGACCGAGGACACGCTCTGACTCATGGTATCGAACGCGCCGGAGATCACTTCGCCCAGCCAGTCGAACACAAGAATTCCTCCCTTCGGCGGGGATGGTTGAAACCAT
>WQTL01000026.1 GCA_009786275.1 Bacillota bacterium
GGGGCGCGGCCCGCCTTGATGAGGGCCTCCCCCACGGCAATGGCCACCGGCTGGAAGCCCACGATGGCGATGGACGAGCCGATGCCCGCGAAGAGCCGCGCGTTGGCCTGGAGCTTCCGCCTGTCCTTCTCGTCCTCCGTCAGCAGGGCGGAGATGCCCCACAGGGGGATGTCGCCCGCGGTGTAGGCCAAGTCCCACAAAACGTAGGCCCCGAAGGCCCAGGCCACGGCCAGGCCGTTGCGCAGCGGGGACGCCCCCGGGCTATGGTCGTAGGGCGTGCATAAAAAGCACGCCATGGTGACGGCGCCGATGAGCACCGGGGTGAAGATCAGGTAGGGGCGGCATTTGCCCCAGCGGCTGCGGGTTTTGTCCACGATGGTGCCCATGATGGGGTCGTTGACGCCGTCCCACACCTGGGCCAGCACCAGCAGCGTGCCCACCAGGCTCATGGGGAGGAACAGCACGCTCTGCATGAAATAGCTCGTGTAGGCCGCCATCATGTTGAAGATGATGTTCTGCCCGAACAGGCCGGTTAAGTACATGTTGCGCTCCAGCGGGGTGTAGGTCCTCAGTTGCATAAATCACACTTCTTTCACATAATAACAACATTTTACACCCCCTCGTGCACAAAAGCAAGCCATTATTAAAAAGTTCACAAGAAAAAATGACATGAATTCAAAAGCCTTGTGCAGGTTAGCTCTTGCTTTTTTCCGCGCGAAGGGCTATAATAAACAGTTGTGAGGAATGCACTATACTTTATGCGGAAGAAGTGAAAGAAAGCATGTTTGAAGTCGCGCTGTTCCCCGCGCCCGTGGAGTTCACCCTGGCGGGGCATACGCTGCGCCTGAGCGCCACGGCGCTCACCACCTGGTGGATCCTCGCGGTTGTGCTGGCGCTGGCGCTGGCGTTCCGCCTGATCTTGGTCCCCCGCCTGAAGGAGAACCCCAAGGGCCTGCAGCGGGCCCTGGAGGCCGCCATCGAAAACCTGGACAACTATATCGGCGGCAGGCTGCACGGCGCGGGCGAGGCCTTCGGCGCGTACATCTTCTCCCTGGCGCTGATGCTGATATGCTGCGCCTTCGTGGAGCTGCTGGGCCTGCGCCCCCCCACCTCGGACTTCACCATGACCCTGGCGCTTTCCGTGATGACCCTCGTGCTGGTGAACATCTGCGGCTTCAAGCGGCGGGGGTTCAAGGGGCGGCTGAAGAGCTTCAAAAACCCCTTCCTCCTGCTTTCGGACATCATCACGCCGGTCTCGATGGCCTGCCGGCTGTTCGGCAACATGTTCGCCGGGATGATCATCGTCGACCTGATGTACTTCCTGCTGAAGAATTTCGCCGTCGGGCTGCCCGGCGTGGTGGGGCTTTACTTCAACGTATTCCATCCGCTGATCCAGGCGTTCATTTTCATCACTTTGACGCTTTCCAATGTCGCGGAGGCGTCGGAGCCGGTTGAAAGTTGACAGTTGACAAATTATTTAAAAGGAGCGTATATACCATGGACTTAACAGTTTTCGCGGCCGCCATTTGCCTCCTCTCCTGCGTAAGCGCGGGCATCGGCATGGCTATGGCCACCGGCAAGGCGGTGGAAGCCGTCGCCCGGCAGCCGGAGGCCTCGGGCAAAATCCAGGCGATTTTACTGCTGGGCCTGGCGCTGACGGAATCCACCGCCATCTACGGCCTGCTCACCGCGCTGATCATCCTGTTCGTGAAAGGCTGAGACTATGCTGTCAGACCTGCAGATGGGGGACGTACTCCTCCACATCCTCAACATGATCATCCTGTTCGTGATCGTGCGCTTCCTAGTGTATAAGCCCATGCGCAAGTTCATGGCTGCGCGCGAACAGCGCATCGCCGCCGCCCTGGCGGAAGCCGAAAAGGCCCGCGGGGAGGCCGACGCCCTGCACGCGCAGGCCGGGACCATCATCGCGGAAGCGGAAGCATCTGCGCGTGTAAAAGCCCTGGAGGTTGCGGCGCAGGCGGACGAAGCGGCCCGGGCCATGACGGAAAGCGCCCGGGAAGAGGGCCTCGCCATCGTGGAAAAAGCCAAAGCGGACGCCATGGCCGAACGCGAGCTCGCCATCGCCGGCATGCGCGGCGAAGTCATCGACCTTGCGGCCGCCATGGCGGAGCAGATCCTTGCGCAGAACGAGGGCGGTGACGCCCTATGACGCAAGAGACGCGCGTACAGCTGGAAATGCTCTCGCGCTACCTGAAAGAGGAGCCCGGCGCGGACTTGCTGGAGCGGGCGAAATCCTTCCGCTTCACGCAGCAAAGCCGGGGCGCTGTGGCCTGCGTGATGGACGACGTGGTCCAGGTGGAGGGCCTTTCCGGCAGCCGCTACGGGGAGATACTCGCCTTCGAGGGCGGCGGCGCCTCGGGGGAGGTTCACTACGGCCTGGCCCTTGATTTGCGGGAGAACGGCGTGGGCGCGGTGATGCTCTCCGGCGCGGGCGAGCTGCGCACGGGCGCCTGGGTGCGCGGCACGGGCCGCGTGGCCGACGTCTGCGCGGGGCCGGAGCTGCTCGGGCGCATCATAGACCCCATCGGCAGGCCTCTCGACGGCAAGCCGCTGAAGACAGGAAATCTAAAGTTCCGGCCGGTGGAAAACCCCGCCCCCT
>WQTL01000027.1 GCA_009786275.1 Bacillota bacterium
TACGACAGGATCGGCGGTATGCCGATCCGCAACTGCGAGGCCCTCGCGCCCAACTACCGCATGACAGAGCTGCAGGGCGCGGTGGGCATCGCCCAGCTGGGGAAGCTCGAGCGCATTTGCGCCCGCCGCAGCGAAATAGGCGAGCGCATCACCAGGGAGATTGCGGGCCTGCCGGGCATCCACCCGCCCGGGGTCCTCGAGGGCTGCCGCTCCTCCTACTGGTTCTATATGCTGCGCATCGACAAGGCCCGGGCGGGCGTGGACGCCCGGAGCTTCGCCGACGCCCTGCAAGCCGAGGGGATCCCAGCGGGGAAGGGGTACATCCCCACCTGCGTGTACGAATACCCGCTGTTCCGGGGGGCGTATCCCAAAGGCCTGTGTCCCGTGGCCGAGGAGATCCTCGACACCAGCGTCAAGTTTTCCGTCAGCGAATTCTGGACAGACGGGGACGTGGACGAGATCATTGAAGCCATAAAGAAAGTGGCGGTCTATTATCATGAAGCTTGAGGCAAGCGATCTGGACACCAACCGGATGGAACTGGAGCCGCGCCTGCTGCTGTGCGTCAACTGCATGCGGGGCGGCGGGCAATGTGCCGAAACGGACCGGCTGGCGGCGCTTTGTCACACAATCGAAGAGAACCCGGATGTGCATATCACGCTGGTGGGCGCCTTCGACGAGGTGGGCGCGCGGACTGGCCTGTTCGACACGCAGACCCCCGCGCAGCGCCGCAAGGACCTCGACGTGCTGCAGCGCCTGGGGCTGTGCTTCGGGGATACCCGCACGGCAAGGGACCTGTTCTGCAGGATATCCCGGCGCATCACCACCCTGGAGGGCATCTGCCGCTACCCCGCAAACCCCTGCGGCAAGTGGCCGGAATGCGCGCTTTCCGGCGGGGAATTCTATGAAAAAGGCAACCGGCCCCTGCGGGACGCGCAAGAGCCGGGAGAGATGGCGGCGCGGAAGGCGCGATCCTGCCGGGCGCTTGAAGAAGCCGACAGGGTCGTCATACGCGCGCACCACCTGCTGTGCATTGTCTGCTTTGCCGGCAGGGAGGACAACGGCAGGCCCATCCCGGAGGACAATCTGTTTGAGGCCTGGATGAAATTCCGGGAGAACCCCGGCATCCCGGTCACACTGGTGGAAGGCCCCGGCGCGTGCTGCGTCTGCCCGCCCTGCCACAGCTACCACCCCGCGCGCGGCGTCTGCGTGGCGGCCTGCCATCTGCGCGACCGAAAAAAAGATCTGGATACCTTCGTGGCGCTGGGGTTAAGCCCGGGCGACACCCTGCCCGCGCGGGAGCTCTACAGGCGCATCATGGAGCGCATCCCAGAGGCCCGCGCCGTCTGCGGCTACGAGACGGACACCAGCTGCGAATGGACCTCCTGCGGCGGGACGGACAGATACGCGCAGGGGTTGCGCCATTTTAAAAACTTTTTGGAGTAGGCTATGAAAATCGCCGTCATCACCGACATGGAGGGCGTAGCGGGCATCCTCAATTTTGAGGAATGGACGCAGCCCGGCGCGCCCTACTACGAGCGCGGCAAGGAATTCGCCACCCTGGAGGCCAACGCCGCCATCGGGGGCTTTTACGAGGCGAATCCCGATTTGGAGACCGTGGTCGTCGACGGCCACGGCCCGGGCGGCATCGACCCCTGGCTGCTGGACAGCCGGGCGCAGCTCTCGCGGGGCTGGGGCGTGTACCACCAATTCGGCCTCGACGGCCGCTTCGACGCCGTGGCCTGGGTGGGGCAGCACGCGAAGTCCGGCGCGCTGCTGGCGCACCTGGCGCACACGGGCAGCTGCGACGTCCTGGAGCTGAAGCTGGGCGGCGTCTCCATGGGGGAGTTCGGCCAGTGCGCGGCCATCGCGGGCTTTTACGGCACGCCCGCGATCTTCGGCAGCGGCGACCGGGCCTTTACGCTGGAGGCGGAAGCGCTCACGCCCTGGATCCGCACGGTTGCCGTCAAGCGCGGGGTAAACCTGACCGACGGCGCGGACTGCGGCGCCGACGCCTACCGGCGGCACACCCCGGGGGCTACCCACCTGCACCCAAGCCGCGCGCGGGAGCTGATACGCGCGGGGGCCGCGCAAGCCCTGCGGGATTTCATGGCCAACCGGGACAACTATCCCCCGCTGCGAATCGAACCGCCTTTTATCTGCGAAACCCGGTATCGGGCGGGGCATAAAGAGACGCGCCGCCACGGCAGCGACATTGTGGCAATGTACAGCGCCCCCATTGAAACAGATGTTCGTTAACTGCCGGCGGTCATGAGAGCTTCTCTCCTGTGCGGCCAGCCTGTTCTGCTTCAATCGCCCCATAGCCCGGCAGGGACCAGTATTTGCGGCCCTGCCAGATACCGACATGCGCGTTGGGCTCCGTCACGCTGAAGCGCGGGACGCTCGGCTCGAAATTCGCCCTGTGCTGCCCCACCACGGTATTGCCCGTGACCTCGCTCCCCGCCGGATTGGGGGCAAAGTTGGGGTTGTCCGTGTCATTGAAGTCGCTCGAAATCGCGGCCAGCCTGGATGCCGTGGAGTTCATCCGGCGTGTTTTGATGCACGTTGTCCCCGCCCGCTTTATGAAGATCCGTCATTTCGGCTTTTTGAGCAACACGCAAAAA
>WQTL01000028.1 GCA_009786275.1 Bacillota bacterium
AGGCCGAGGATATCCACACCTTCGTGGAGGCGGAGCTGACCCGCCGCGCCGGCGAGGCGGGCAAGCGCCTGCATACCGGCCGCAGCCGCAACGACCAGGTGGCCACCGACCTGCGGCTGTATCTGCGGGAGCAGTGCGGGGACATTGTCGGCCTGCTGAAGGGCTTCATCGGGGTTCTGCATGAACAGGGCGCCAAAAACCCCGGTGCGGTGATGCCCGGCTACACACACCTGCAGCGCGCGCAGCCCGTGCTGTTCGCGCAGCACATGCTGGCCTACGAGGAGATGTTTACGCGCGACATCGGGCGCATAGAGGACGCCGCGCGGCGCATGAACGTCTGCCCGCTGGGCAGCGGGGCCCTGGCCGGGACAGGCTATCCCATCGACAGGGCGTTTACGGCGGAGAAACTTGGATTCGACGGCTTCACGAAGAGCACACTCGACGGCGTCGCGGACCGGGATTTCTGCGCGGAGCTGGCGGCGGCGCTCTCGCTGGTGATGGTGCACCTTTCGCGCCTGAGCGAGGAGCTCATCCTCTGGTGCAGCTGGGAGTTCCGCTTCGCGGAGCTGGACGACGCCTACACCACGGGCTCGAGCATCATGCCGCAGAAGAAGAACCCAGACCTGGCCGAGCTCATCCGGGGTAAGAGCGGGCGTGTGTTCGGCGACCTGCAGGCCCTGCTTGTGATGCTCAAGGGCCTCCCCCTGGCCTACAACAAGGACATGCAGGAGGATAAGGAGGCCATTTTCGACGCATTCGATACGGTGCGCGCGTGCCTGGAGGCCGCCGCGCCCATGGTAGCCACGATGCGGGCGCTGCCGGAGAATATGCGCGCGGCGGCGGCGGGGGGCTTCATCAACGCCACGGACTGCGCCGACTACCTGGTGGGGAAGGGTATGCCCTTCCGGGACGCCTACAGGGTGGTGGGGGCGCTGGTGGCCGCGTGCATCGAGGGCGGCTTCACCCTGGAGACCCTGCCGCTTGAGCGCTATCAAGCGGCCTGCGGGCTGTTCGGGGAGGATATTTACGCCTTCGTGGCGCTGGAGGCCTGCGTGGCGCGCAGGCAGAAATGATCTTTACGGGAATGAGGGGGATCGGATGGCTGGGATTGACGAGAAGATAGTCAATGCGCAGGCGAACGCGGAGGATGAGGAGCTAAACGCGCTGACCAACGGAGGCAAAAGGCTGGCACTATTCAGGCGGTACCGGAGCGAGCCGAGGGTGATAGCGGAAGCGGACGGCATCTGGGCGCCGGACATACGGCGCGTGGCGCTGATTGACGAGCTGCGCGGCGTCTGCGTGCTGTGCATGGTGTGCTACCACTCCTTTTTCATTCTGGATACCCAATTCGGCGTGGCGTGGAGCGCAAAGCTCTACGAGTTCTTACGGCCGGCGCAGCCCATATTCGCGGGCTTGTTCATCGTGATTTCCGGCGTTTGCGCGCGCCTTTCGCAGGACATAAAGAAGCGGGGCCTCGTGCGGGCGGTGTATGCCGCGCTCATTACCTTCGCCACGGTGCTGCTGCTGCCCGCGCTGGGCTTTGAGAACATGCAGGTCTGGTTCGGCGTGCTGCACCTGCTGGCGGCCTCCGCGCTGCTGTTCGCCCTGGGGATGAAGGCCTTCAACAGGATCCCCGCCCCGGTGGGCGCGCTGGTATGCCTGGGGCTGTTCCTGTTTTTCGCGCCGGTGAGCCAGGGCTATTTCGGTATGTTCGGCTTTCACTTCGATCTGCCGGAGAGTCTCTATCAGAACAACGCTCTGGCCTTCCTGGGTTTCTACAGGCCGGATTTCGCCGCGTGGGACCACTTCCCCCTGCTGCCCTGGTTCTTCCTGTTCCTGTTCGGTACCTTCATAGGGAAATTCGTAAAGAGGGAGAAGGGGGAAACCGAACTGGAAAAAGAGGGCCTGCCGGAATTTTGCTACCGGCAGCACAGCTCATTTTTCGGTTTCCTGGGGCGGCATGCCCTGCTGACCTATCTTCTGCATATCCCCGTTTTTTATGGCCTGTCATATTGCCTGCAGACCCTTTTCAGCGTAGGGAAACCCTGAAGAGGCAAAAATTCCCTCGCGTGAAATTGTGACACCTGGACTTCCAAAAGGGAAAAAAGTATGATATAATACCGCATATCAGGTGAACACAACCGAGATGAATAGGGGAATGAACAAATGCATTATGTCAAGCTTTTAAAAACGCTCCGGAAGGAAAACGGGCTGACCCAGCAGCAGGTGGCCGATTATCTGCATCTTGACCGGTCTTCCTATGCCTACTACGAGAGCGGGCGCACGAAGATCAACATCGATATCCTCATGCGGCTGGCCCAGTTCTTCCAGATCAGCCTGGCCATGCTGGTGGGCGAGGAGCTGCCCGCGCAGCTGAAGGACGGCTCTTCGGAGGACAGCCTGGAAAGCGTGCTGGTGGGCGAGTCCGTGTCCCGCTTTTCGCAGCTCACCCGCGACGAGCAGTACCTGGTGATCCTCTACCGTTCTGGCACGCCCGACCAGCGCCTGGCCCTGCTGGAGCAGGCCGACGAGCTCACGCAGCCGGAGAAAAAGAAGAGGCCCTGATACGGCAGGCGCCCCTGATTATAAAGATAAATAACCCGCCGGGTTCTCCCTTGGAAAC
>WQTL01000029.1 GCA_009786275.1 Bacillota bacterium
CATGCCGCCCGACAGGCGCTTCGCCTTTTTCGCCGCCACGCCTTCCAGCCCGAAGCGCTTTCGCATTTCGGCAGCGCCGCGCCTGGCGGCTGCCCGGCTTTGCCCATACATCCCCGCGATGAGCTCCAGGTTTTCGGTCACGGAAAGATTGCCCGCCACCGCTGTTTCCTGGGGTGAGATATTAATCTTGCGCTTGATGGCCTGCGGCCTTTCGTTGACGCTGTCGCCCAGCAGCACCGTGTCGCCCCCCGTCGGCTTAATCAGGCAGGACAGCATCTTAATTGTGGTGGTCTTGCCCGCGCCGTTGACGCCTAGCAGCGAGAACAGCTCGCCTTCTTGCACGGTCAACTCCAGGTTGTCCACAGCGGCGAGCTCGCCGTAGGTTTTGGTCAGTGCGTGTGTTTCGATCGCGTTCATTCTTCCGCCTCCTCCGATGTTTTTTCGCCAAAAATTCTTCCCATCATCGCCCCCAGGGTGTGCTTGGGCGGTATGGCCAGGCCCTGCTTGACGTCCCCCAGCACAATCAAGGTGTCGCCCGGGTTGATATGGAAGAGCTCACGGGCTTCTTTGGGGATGACAAACTGCCCTTTTTCGCCTACCTTGACTGTCCACGCGTATTGGCCCTGCGGTGATTTCATTTTCTGCACCTCCACACAAAAGTATGATTTGTATGAATAGTATATCACGGGCAACTTGGCTTGTCAATAGTGCGGATGAAATAAAAAACTTGACAAATCACCCAACCAAAATGCTATACTATGCGTATATATTGGTGCAGGGCAAATTTCGGGCAAGGAGGTGCAGGGTTGTTTGATGACTACATAAGCAGCCACGGCAGGCGTCTGTTCGGCCTGTGTCAAAAGCTTTGCGCCAACCGGGAGGACGCGGAGGACCTGTACCAGGAGACGTGGATCAAGGCATACAGGTTCTTCGGCAGGTACGACGGCGAAAAGGACTTCGAGGCCTGGCTGACCTCCATCTGCGTCAACACCTATCGGGACCTGCTGCGGCGGCAGAAATGGAAATCGCTCTTCGTCCAGTTCGGTACCAACGAGGAAAAGGACTTCGCGCTGTCGGCCATCGCCGCGTCCGAGGAGCCCGACTTCGCCGAGGTCCGGGAGGCCGTGAACGGGCTGCCCGACAAATACCGCATCGTCACAGTGCTGTATTACTTCAACGGCCTTGACGTCGCGAAAACCTCGGAGATACTGAAAATCCCGGCGGGGACGGTCAAATACCAGCTGCACGAGGCCAGAAAACTGCTGAGAGGGAGGCTTGAGAATGATGGATGAAAGATTAAACGGCTACATGAACAGCCAGGCGGGCGTGCCGCCGGCAATCACCGAAAGGCAAATCGCGGCTGTGCTGGCGCGGCGCGCAAGGCGGGCGTCCACGATTCTGCTGTCTCTGGCGGCGCTGTTGTGGACAGTGCTCCTCTACGGCTACGCCTTTGTGCTGGGTAGGGAAGACCAGGCGGCGGGCATCGCGCTGCTGTGCGTTTTGACCCTGGGTTATATCTGCGCCGGATGCTTTGCGGGCATCGTCATGAAATACAGAAAGGCAGGTTTTTAGTATGCAGAGCAGCGTAATCGCCTATCTTGGGTTTATTATCATCGCGGGGCTTGTCGTCTTGGTTCCCGTCCTGATCGGGACCTATGTCTACAAAGACGCCAAGTCCCGGGGCATGGACGCGGTTTTGTGGACCCTAGTCGCCATTCTTGTGCCGAGCTTTATCGGGCTTATTATCTACCTTGTCGTGCGCGGCAGCAGCCCCGGCCTGCGCTGCCCCGGCTGCGGCAACCCAGTCGCCTGGGAGTTCGCGCTGTGCCCCTACTGCGGGATGGCATTAAAGGCCTCCTGTCCCTCTTGCGCCGCCCCCGTGGGCGACGGCTGGAAGCTGTGCCCGCAATGCGGGGCGGAGCTGCCGGAACAGGCGCAGCAAAGCGCCATTCCCGCGCCCCCGAAAAAAGACCGCAGGCTGACGTGGATTCTCGTAGCCGCCGTGGTGCTCCCTGTGGCAATTTTGGTGCTCGGAATTATTGGAATGGTCGGCTTCAGGTCCATCGGCAGCAGCACCCAAACCATGGGCACGGGCTTCGGCCTGTCCGCCGAAGAGGGCTTTGTCCCTGACGAAGTCGTGCGCTGGATGGAGCGCTGCGACGCCGTAGGCAAGGGCGTTTATGCGTTGCGGGTATCCCCGGAAAAGACCGTTGAAATGAACAAGCTTACCATTGACGGCCAGACGCCGGCGGATGTGTACTTCGTATTCATCTATTTGAACTGGCTTGCGCCGGGCACAGGCTACATGGGCGAGGCGCAGCTCAACAAAAAGACAGTCGCGATCGCCTACCATTCCACGCCCATAGCGGAAGGGAAATCGCCGGGCTATGAGCTTTCGGAAATCACCGCCACGGGAGAGAAGGTCAATGACTTGAAGATCACGATTGACGGTGTTACAGCGAAGTATACGCTGGAGGAATTGCTGTAAGAAATCGGATAATAAGGCCCGGCAGGGAGCAATCCCCGCCGGGCCCGCTTCTTATTTGATCATCTCCAGCAGCATCAGCACCTCCAGCCACGAATCCAGCTCCTCCGCCGGCGCGGCCCACAAACGCAATGACAATAT
>WQTL01000030.1 GCA_009786275.1 Bacillota bacterium
TCCTCGCCGCGGGGCTTTACGTCCGCAAATACAAGCTGGATTTCCGGGACCTCACGGACATCGTGGTGCCCTCGGTGTTGCTTTTTCATGCCTGCGGGCGCGTGGGCTGCTTTTTCGCCGGCTGCTGCTATGGCGTTGAAGCCCCGTGGGGCATCGTCTTCACCCAATCGATCGGCGCGCCCAACGGCGTCCCCCTGGTGCCCGTGCAGCTGTTTGAGGCCGGGTTCAACCTGCTTTTAATGGCGGCGATGCTCATCCTGAAGCCGGAGCGCAAGCGCCCGGGCCTGCTTCTGCCCCTGTACCTGATGGCCTACGCGGCGGCGCGCTTCACCCTCGAATTCTTCCGGGGCGACGCCGGCCGGGGCGTCCTGCTGCTCTCCACCTCGCAATGGATCTCGCTGCTGGTGATCCTCCCGGCGGGAATCCTTCTAATGCTTAATGCTTAATTGTCTATCATGCAAACGCCTGCTACCGGTCGGCAGCAGGCGTTTTGCAAAATATAATTAAGCATTAAGCATTAAAAAATCGTCCCGCCGCCGATCACACACTCCCCGTCGTATAGCACCACGGCCTGCCCGGGGGTGATAGCCCGCTGCGGCTCGTCGAAGGTGACGCGCAAGATGCCGCCGTCAATCTGTTCGGCAATTGCCCATTGCTCCGCTTGGCGGTAGCGAATTTTCGCCTTGCAGCGCAGCGGAGCGTCTATGGTGTCGCAGGCAATCAGGTTGACCTCCCGGGCATGGAGCGTCCTGCCGAACAGCAGCGCCTCCTCCCCCACGGTGACGGTGCCCCCCACGGGGTCGATCCCGCAGACATAGCCGGGCCGCGGCAGGGCCAGGCCCAGGCCCTTGCGCTGCCCCAGGGTGTAGCAGGGCGTGCCCCTGTGCCTGCCCAGCACGCGCCCCGCCGGGTCCACGAAGTCCCCGGGGCGCAGCGGCCGCCCGGTATAGCGCTCCAAAAACGCGCCGTAGTCCCCCTCCGGCACGAAGCAGATGTCCTGGCTCTCCTGCCTTTCCGCGTTGAGAAATCCCACACCCCGTGCGTAGTCCCGCACCTGCGCCTTCGTCATGCGCCCCAAGGGGAAAACCACCCGCGCCAGCTGCCCCTGCGTAAGCGTATACAGCACATAGCTCTGGTCCTTCGTGAGGTCCAGGGCTTTTTTGAGCCCCCATCGCCCCTGCGCGCACTCGCTCCGCGCGTAATGCCCCGTGGCGATGGCGTCATAGCCCAGCCGCCCCGCTTGCTCCAGCAGGGCGGCGAATTTGATATACCGGTTGCATTCGATGCACGGGTTCGGCGTCTCGCCCCTTAAGTAGCTTGCCGCGAAGCGCGCGATGACCTCCCGCTCGAAACGCTCCCGCATGTCGAACACATGAAAGCCCATGCCCAGCCGCTGAGCCGCCGCGCGCGCGTCCTCGGCGTCCCGCGCCGTGCCGCTTAAGCTCAGATGCGCCCCGGCGCAGTCGTGCCCCTGCTCCAGCAACAGCGCGGCGGCGGCGGTGCTGTCCACGCCGCCGCTCATGGCGACCAATATGCGGGCCATCAAAGCCCCCCTCTCTGTGGTACAGTATACCAAAGCGGGGGGGCTTTGTCAAAGCTATTTTGCTGATTCTTGCCTCCCATAAAAATCCCGCTTGCCACCTAATCCCCCAGGCTCCCTCTCGTAGAGGGAGCTCTCGCCTCGGGCGGGTGAGGGTGTATCGCGGAGCGACGTACCGCTTTTTAGTAAAAAAACTTCTTGCATTCCTCCCCTTTTTTTGCTAAAATAAAAGTTGTTCAAATTTTGCAAAGGAGCTTCACTTATGTGCGCATCCTATGAGGACTTCCGCTCCCTCGTGCGGGAGCACGGCATTCAGATGGTGGATTTTAAGGAGGTGGACCTGGACGGGCGCTGGCGCCACCTGAGCATCCCGGCGGAGCGCTTCACGCCCGCGCTGCTGGAGAAGGGCATCGGCTTCGACGGCTCCAGCTACGGCTTCCTCACGGTGGAAAAGTCCGACATGGTCTTCATTCCCGATCTCAGCTCCGCCTTCGTCGACCCGGTGATCGAGATACCGACCATCACCATGATCGGCGACATCTACAGGATCACCGATACGGGCTACGTGCGCTTCGAGAGCGACCCCCGGGGCGTGGCCGAAAAGGCCGAGCGCTTCATGGCGCAAGCCGGCATCTCCGACCGCTGCCTTTTCGGCCCGGAGTTCGAGTTCTACGTGCTGGACAACGTGGAGTTCCGCAACGACATCAACCACATCGAGGTGCACCTGGACAGCGCCCAGGCCGCCTGGAATTCCATCGGCAGCCCCTATGACCCGGTGGACGGCAACCCGGGCTACAAGGTTCGGGGCCACGGCGGCTACCACGCCGACCTGCCCCATGACGCCAGCTACAACCTGCGCAACGCCATGGTGCGCGCCCTGGAGGACACCGGCGTCCCCGTGAAGTACCACCACAGCGAGAACGGCGGCCCCGGCCAGGTGGAGATCGAGGTCGAGTTCGCCACCCTCAAGGAGATGGGCGACCGCACGCAAAAGCTCAAGTACCTGCTGAAGAACCTCGCCATCCAAAACGGCAAGACCGTCACCTTCATGCCCAAGCCCTTCTACGGCGAGTGCGGCAGCGGCATGCACGTGCATTTCC
>WQTL01000031.1 GCA_009786275.1 Bacillota bacterium
CCGGTTTTGCGCTCGGCCCTGGGGGGTGTCGTTGGGCGCCACGGGCTCGCTCGCGCCGGCGCCGCGGGCGCTGAAACGGCGCGGGTCGATGCCGGTTTTGGTGATGGCCCCGATGACCGAAATGCTGCGCCGGTTCGACAAATCCTTGTTGTGCGCGTCATCGCCCTGCGAATCGGTATGGCCGACCACTTGCAGGCGCAATCGCGGGTTGCCGCGCATGAGCTTGCTCATTTCGTCCAGCGTGGGTTGCGACTCGGGCTTGATGGCGTCCTTGTCGGTATCGAAGTGAATGCCGTAGATATTCACCCGGCCCGTCGATTCGAGGTTTTTCTGCATTTCCGTGGCGCTGATGAAGATGATTTTGTCCTGGTCCATCGCCTTGCTTTCGACCACGCGCACAAGGACGTGAATTTGACCGTGTGCCTGCCCGATCAGCAGGCCCACATGGGCCGTGCCGCCATTCGCCGTGCGCTTGAGCAGCATGTACACCGCATCATCGTAAATCAGGCCATTGAGCCCACCGTCCACGCCCAATGTGGGCCACTCCATTTTCTTTGCGACCGCTCGCCCGAAATCCCAGCCCCGGCCGCTGTCAGGCGGTTTGCCGCTTTTGAAGCACGAGCCGTCCTTGGTCGAGCAGGCAAACAGCGGCTCCAACCCCTTGCTTTTCAGGCTGGCTTCGTAATTGCGCTGCACTTCTAGCAGCGAGCGGTCCTTGGGTATTTCGTAGCTATAGTGTGAAACCTTGCCTTCCAGATGCAGCACCTCGGCTTGTTCGCGTTCCGCCGGACCTTGGATCATGTCGGCCTCGTCGAACTCCTTGACTCTATACCCGAGCATTTTGGCGCCCTCGTAGCGCCCGACCAGCGGATGATCCTTGCCCGGCTCCTTTTCGGCGGCAACGGCGGGCGCGCTGATGAAAATCGCCGCGCCGACGCAGGCCAAAGCCAGCGCGGCGGCGGCAAAGTTTCTTGCCGGGCCCCGGCCCCAGGAGGCTGTGGCGAAAGTCTTTTGGCTCCCTTCCTCTCGCGCCTGAGGTTGTCGCAAAAGGGGCGCGGCGGTTGCTCCCTCCACCGCTGGGGGAGGGTTGGGGTGGGAGCCAACGGCGCTTCCACTGGCAACGTCGGCTGGCCCCCATCCCTGCCTCACGAGACGCCGCCAGAGGCGGTGTCTCTTCGGGCCGTCCAAGCCTGAGTGGGAAAAACAACCAGAGCCCGCAAAGCAGCATAAGGGCCGGAGAGGGAGTCTCGGACGCAGCATCACCAGCGCCTTGGTATCGAGACCTCCCCCTCCCTCTCCGGGCACTTCGTGGCACCCTACCCCGGCGCGAGAGAGGGGTTGGTGGAGAGAGGGCTGGCGGCGCAGCATCACCTGAGCCTCCGTTTGAAGGGCTCCGGCCCTCTCTCCCGCCCCATTGGGGCGCCCTGTCCCGTTGGGGGAAAAGGTGTGTGTTGTTTGATGGCTCCGCAGGACTGCCCAGCAGCGTGCCAGCGCGGCGCGAATGGTTTTGAATGACGTGCTCATTGGTGCAAACTTCTTTTGCTGGTAATTAAGAGGCATGAAATCGCCTGAAAAATCGTTCTCGATCATGTTCATATTTACTGTGTCTCCCGTGCCGTTGATGCAAATGCTTCATGTCAGACTCCTTGGGTTGGATGAAAAGCTCCTACCACAACCGCCCGCCCCCGCATCCACGCCCTCCGCACGCGGCGGGGCAAGGAGCGAATGCCAGGGGGCAGGCAGGCGCGGCTTACCTGGCTCGTGCCTTGGCCCATGCCCGCAGTTCGGCTTTGGAGCGCCTGGACTGGGCCGCCGATGCGCTGGACCGCTTCAAACTCTCGGCCTGAGCGGACGTGGCGGCGGGCAGACTGTTGATGAAATCCCGATCCGCCTGCGTCAGCCCGTCGTCTTCGGTGATGTCCCAAACAACGTTCTGCACGGAACCCCAGTCCGTTGGTGTGATCTGCTTGCCTGCCAGCAGGCTCAGCAGTTCCAGCAGCCGGGTGTTGCTGGTCACGGGGCCGATCCGGTAGATGTCCCCATCCTGGGTTGCATGCCGGCCCAGGTTGAGGCAATAAGCGTGAAGCTCGATGACGCAGGGGTTCTCGCCGAGTTGCCGTTCCTCCTCGGTGCGCGGCGGGCAAGTGAAGGCGGCTTTCTCAAGCAGCAAGCCGTTTTGCGTTTCCCCGCTGTCGCTGACGAAAATCAGGCCAATCGGGAATGTGAACTCGACGGGGCCGTCCGTCCGGTTGTCCAGTTCAATGCAGAGATTGACATACGAGCCCGTTCCGTACCTGGAAGTCGCGTTCTCGCATTGGTCGTAAGCGCCGCGAATTCCGGTGATGCTCAGGCCGGCCGGCAGGGCAAGGGGCGTGCCCTCAGGTTCGCCCTGGTCATTGCCCAAGCCGGCGCTGGCGTTCTGGGGGACAAAAATCACCTCCACGGAGCAGTCGGCGTTGATGGGATTGGTGGTGTAGGTCCCGCCAGTCAGGGTGCCGCCGCAACTGCCGGCCTTGTCGTCCACGCTGCCGATGGCAAATCCGGTGGCGGGCGAAAGCGTGAACTGCGTCGCCGAACCGGCGTTCACCGTCACCGGCTGGTCGGGGCTGATGACACCACCCGAGCCGTTGACGATGGGGGTGACGG
>WQTL01000032.1 GCA_009786275.1 Bacillota bacterium
TGCATGTAGGACATCGACCCGCCGAAGTATATGCCTAAGGCCCCCGCCGCGCTGAGCAGGAAGAAATTCTCCCGCAGGAAGGGCGAGCCGCTGAACACCGCGATGAGCAGGCCCATGAGCGCGCCGGGGAGCATCGCCCCCTTTTCGCCGCCCAGGGTGGTGCCGCGCATTCCCCAGCCGTAGGACATGGCCACGGCGGAGATGGCGATGAAGAGGGTGATGGACCAGGGGTTGGTTAAGGCCATTGGAACACCTCCTTAAATTTCCTCCCCCACCACCTGCACCTTGAGGATGTTCGTGGTGCCCGTGGTGGCCAGGGGTACGCCGCCGGTGATGACGACGGTGTCGCCGTCCTCGGCAAGGTCGAGCTGCTTTGCGCAGTCGATGGCGTGGAGGAATAGGTCGTCCGTGGAGCTCTGCATGCGGGCGACGACGGGGTACACGCCCCAGGAGAGCGACAGCTGGTGGAAGGTTTTATCGATGGGTGTGGCCGCCACGATGGGAATCTGCGGGCGGAACTTGGACATACGCCGGGCCGTGGTGCCCGATTTCGTGACAGCGATAATCGCGCGGGCGCGTATATCCCGGGCGGTGGTGCAGGCGGCGTCGCAGATGGCGTTGGTGGTGTCCTCGGCGTCGATGTAGTAGCGGATGTCCCGGTAGGCGTTCTGGTCGAACGCGTCCGTCTCGGCCTGCCGGGCGATCTTCGCCATGACCTCCGCCGCGCGCACGGGGTACTGCCCCACGGCGCTTTCGGAGGAAAGCATCACGGCGGAGGTGCCGTCGAACACCGCGTTGGCGACGTCCGTGATCTCGGCGCGGGTGGGGCTGGGGCTGCTCACCATGGATTCCAGCATCTGGGTAGCGGTGATGGCCATCTTGCCCGCGCTGTAGCAGGCCTTGATGAACTTCTTCTGCAGGCCGGGCAGGCGCTCGTACTCCACCTCCACGCCCATGTCCCCGCGGGCCACCATGATGCCGTCGGAGACGCCCAGGATCTCGTCGAAGTTTTCGATGCCCTCCAGGTTCTCGATCTTGGAGATGATCTTGATGCTGTGCCCGCCGTTGTAGTCCAGGAACTTGCGCAGGAGCACCACGTCCTCCCTCCTGCGCACGAAGGAGGCCGCCACGAAGTCCACGTCGTGCTCGATGCCGAACAGCAGGTCGGCCTTGTCGGCTTCGCTGAGGTAGGGCATCCCCAGGCGGCTGCCCGGGATGTTGACGCTCTTGCGGTCCTTGAGCAGGCCGCCGGCCTCCACCTCGCACTCGATGTCGGTCTCATTGGCGCGCAGGGCCCGCAGGGCGATCTTGCCGTCATCCAGGAGCAGGCGCGTGCCGGGGGCCACCTGCCCGGGCAGCTCCCGGTAGCTGACGGACGCCGCCTCGGCGCTGCCCGTGACCGCCCTTGTGGTGAGCGTGAAGCGCCCGCCGGTCTCCAGCATGGCCGCGCCGCCCCCGAACAGCCCGACGCGTATCTCCGGGCCCTTGGTGTCCAGGAGCACGGCGGCGGGCAGGCCCATGGCGTCGCGCACCTGGCGGAACAGGGCGATGGCCTCGGCGTGGCTCTCGTGCGTGCCGTGGGAAAAGTTGAAGCGGACCACGTTCACGCCGGCCTCCAGCATGGCGCGTATGGTCTGCGCGTCGCTGCTGGCGGGGCCCAGGGTCGCCACGATCTTCGTTTTACGCATGTTTTTTCTCCGTTCTTTTTCAAAAACCCGGAAGTGGGATGTGATCCAGGCTGACCACCGGCACGCCCTCGAAGGCCTCCCATTGCGTTTCCTCCGTGAGGACGAAGGCGTTCACGGCCACGGTGCAGGAGAGCCGCTCCGCGATGGCGTAGACGGCGCGCAGCGTGCCGCCGGTGGACAGCACGTCGTCCACCACGCACACGCGCCTGCCCCGCAGCAGTTCCTGCTGGTCGCGCCCGAGGAAGAACCGCTGCGGCTCCACTGTTGTGACGCTCTTGACGTCCATCACCAGGGGGTCGAGCATATAGAGCTTGCGGGCCTTGCGCAGCACCACGTAGTCCTCGTGCCCCAGCCGGCGGGCGAGCTCCTGCGTGAGGGCGATGGCCTTCGATTCCGCCGTGAGCAGGACGTCGAAGCCGTAGCCCGCCAGTTTTTCCGCCAGGGCCCGCGCCGCCGCGAGGTTCCAGGCCGCGCGGCCCATGGGGTCGAAGGCGTAGATGCGGAAGCCGTCGCCGTTGGTGATCAGGGGCAGCTCGATTGCGAGCTCGCCCAGCCGCACGGGCCAGGCCGGGGGCCAGGGTTGGTTGGTCATGATGGTTCCTCCGCGAGTTTACGAATTACGAGTTCGGTTTCCGCCGCGACCTTTTCCGCCGCCATCGCCCCGTTTTTGAAGAAATGCAGCAGGGATTCGGGCTCCACGGTGTCGGACATGCAGCGGATGACCAGCAGGGGGGTGTGCAGCGCGTTGGCGGCCTTCGCGACGGCGTAGGTCTCCATGTCGACGCACACCGCGCCGCTTTTTTGCGCGATGCGCGCCTTGCGCCGCTTGTTGAGGATCAGGCCGATGCTGGTGGCCGCCGGGGCGATTTGCGCGTGGGGCAAAATTCGCAGGGCGAAGTCCGCGAGGGCTTCGTCTGTCATTTCAGCCGTGCCGTTTTTTGCGGAGGCCGGATACGACGACC
>WQTL01000033.1 GCA_009786275.1 Bacillota bacterium
GGTGCGGCTGGTCTTTTTCGTGGTGGTGGTGGGGCCGTTGTCGGGGCCGCCTTCGTCGGGCGGGGGCGGGTAGACGGTCACGCCGAACTCGTCGGTGATCGCCTCCCACTCATAGGTGCTGCGCGAGCGCGTCGGCGTGCTGGTGTCCTCGGAGGCCGCCACGGGCTCCTCCGGGCTCGCCTCGTCGGGCTCCGCCCGCACCGTCTGCGCCACGGCCAGCAGTATCCCGGCGCACAGTATCGCTGCCATAATCCAATTGCGGCGCCGCATCAAGCAGCCCCCTTTCGTAAAAACATAGGTGCATTATAGCACATTTCGCGTGAAAAAGCAAGTTAACAAATTGTTACGGGCGCGCAGGCCATCGATCAATATATCACCTCACTTCTTCTCCACGGCCCTTCCCACGACCACGAACAGCATGGATACACCCAGCCCGGCGGCAAGCATCCCCCCGCCCAGCAGCCAGTTGAAGCCCGGCTCCTCCATCCGCAGGCTCTGGATCAAAACGCCTGTGAGGGACCCCGCCATGAACCCGAACACCGCCGCGTTGGAGAACCCCGGGTGCCTGTCGAACAGGGCCTTGATGCCCCGCGCGGCCAGTGCCACGCCCGCCGCGGCGCACAGGGCGAAAATCACGAAGGGCACTAGGTACGTGAAATCGAAGTGGATCAGGCTTTCCGCCGCGAAGATCAGCTGGCTGTAGACCCCCAGCATGATCAGCACCATGGATACGCTCATACCCGGCACGGGGGCGGTAGCGCCGCCCAGCAGCCCGCCGAGCGCCCATAGCGGCAGGCTGGCCGTCACGCCCGCGGATACCGCCGGCGCTGCCCTCGCGGAAAAGATACACAAAGCCAGCGCCGCCGCGAAGGCGCCGATTACGCCGGGCACGTACCGTTTGCGGAAGCCGCATTGCTTCATCGACTTGGCGATCACCGGCAAATTGCCCGCGATGAGCCCCACAAACAGCAGGTAGGCCGCCTTTTCATATCTCTCGAACAGGAACTTGAAGAAAACCACGAACAGCACCGCGCTGGCGGCGGCGCCTATCCCCAGGGGCAGGCAGAACAGGATGTTCTCCTTCAGCCGCTTGAAGGGGTTGGAGGCGATGCGCACCAGGTCCCGGTAGATCCCCATGACGATGGCGACAAGGCTCCCGCTGAACCCCGGGGCGAAGACGCTCAGCCCCAGGAAAAACCCGCAGAAGACCCGATAAAAAAACTTTTTCGTCACAGCTGTAAGCTCCGTCCAATAGGATTGCATTCCGGGGGTCGTGGGCTACCGCATGACGGCCCCGAACAGCGCCTCGATGTCCCTTTCGTAATCCGCCGGGCGCTCGATCCCGCTGGAAGCGCTGAAGGTCATGAGCTCCTCCACGGGACGCGGTGTATATACATCCTGCGTGTAGGACAAATCAAACACCCCGTTCGCCGGCAGACCCCACTGCCGCAGCAGGAAATCCAGCGCGTGCTGGCGCTTCACCAGGCTGTAGTCGTGCACGCCATGCAGGTCATGAAAATTCTCAACTTTCTCTTCCGTGCCGTAGAACGAATAAACCCGCCGCAGATAGGGATATTCCACATCGGGGTTGCGCCGCGTCCAGTCGCCGCCGTCCGAGATGACAAGCAGCGGCTTGGGCGCGAAGCAGGCGATGCGCTCGCATATGTTGGATTTCGCCCTGCGCAGCGCGTTGACGCCGTTCTCGCACTTGCAGTCGCCGTTGAAATACGCCGAAACCATCACCACGGGGATGGACGCCGTCACCCTGTCGTCCAGCAGGGAAAGGTAGATGCTCTGCGTGCCCCCGCCCGAAGCGCCCGTCGCCGCCACGTACCGTGGATCAACCCGGTAGGAACTCTCCTCGGTAAATCGTTCCGAGAGCAGATAGCTCAGCAGCCGCATGCTGTTCCATGTCTGGATGACAGTATTACATTTGTTTTCGTGCGGCAGAATGGACGTTTTCCCGTCGATCCTGTCGTCCCCGAGGCCCACCATGTCCCACGCGACGACCAGGAAGCCCCGTTTGGCGAACGCCGCCCCGAAATACTGGCTGTCCGCGAAGAAGCGGTCGCGGTTGTCCCAGCTGCGGTTGAAATGCCCGTGGGCGAGCATAATCAGCGGCATGGGCGCTTGATTGACGGAAGGCTCCGCGCTCGCGTAGATGTTGGCGCAAAGGTAGTATCCCGGGATGGTCTCGACATAGAACCGCTCAATGACAATTTCCTCATCGCGTATCCGCGGCGCCCAGGCCGTCTTGCCCAGTGGGGCCTGCTTCGCCTTGTCCGGGTCCAGCCGGAAGGTATCCAGGGTATGCCCGGTCAGGAATTCCTTCCGCGCCTCCCAGGCCTCGCGGCTGCCATAGAGCTTTTTGAAACGCCCCACGCCCTTCACACCCCGGACAAAAATGGTGTCCGCCATGACGGGCCGGAACAGGCCTGCCCACATCGCCAGCTTTTGCATATCACGCCCCCTGTCATTTGATGACAAGTATACACCCGTCCGCGGAAAAAAGCAAGTGCCGCGCGGTAAAATAATCCCCTACACCGCCGCCCACCTCGCATACAAAATGATATTTTCCTCTACCGGCGTCTCAAAGTCATAGGGAATCGTCAGCGCGGGGTCGATATACCAGCCCGCGAACCTGTCGCAGTTCCGCACCGGCGGCG
>WQTL01000034.1 GCA_009786275.1 Bacillota bacterium
CCCCGCGCCGTTTTTGGTGGCGGGATTGGATACAGCCCCCCCCGCCTCTGCGGAGGCGCCCCCCGCGCGAGCGCAGGGGGCCGGGACAGTGTTGCGTGAGGGCGGGAAGCTGTGCGATATCGCGCCGACGATGCTTACCATCATGGGGATTGCAAGGCCGGGGGAGATGACGGGGCAATGCTTAATTCTTAATGCTTAATGCTTAATGAATTGAAGCAAAGCAACTGCGCGATAAGACAATTAAGCATTAAGCATTTAGCATTAAGCATTGGAGTAAGCCATGCCCATCACCCTGCCCGCACCGGCCCTCGCGCCGGTGGCGCCCATGCTCCGCGCCATGATGGACGCGGATACGCTGCCGCATGCCCTGCTGGTGGAGGGCTCCACCGAGGCGGACAGGCGGGAGGCGGCAGTGACGCTGGCAAGGGCCCTGGTGTGCGCGGGAGAAAGCAAGCCGGACGAGGATGAGGCGATGTTCGGCGGGATGTCGCTGTTCGGGGAGGCGGAGGAGGAAGCGCAGGGGGCAGGGGAGACCGTGTTGCCCTGCGAACAGTGCCCGCACTGCCACAAAAGCCGCGAGAATATCCACCCGGATTTGCGCATCGCGGAGGGCGGCGCGGGGGCGAGGAGCTTCCACATCGACGCCATACGGGCGCTGCGGCAGGACGCGGGGATTCTGCCCAACGAGGCCGCCTGCAAGGTCTACGTGCTGCTGGGCGCGCAGGCCATGACCGTGGAGGCGCAAAACGCGCTGCTGAAGCTTTTGGAGGAGCCGCCGGACTACGTGTGCATTATATTGACGGCCCCGACACGGAGGAAATTGCTGCCGACGGTGATATCGCGGGTGTTTGCGCTTTCTTTGGGCGAGGCGGCGGAGGAGGCCCTGGACGCCGAGCGCGAGGAGAAGGTACAGGGGATTGCGCGCGCGCTTGCGATGGCGTTGGTTGGGGAGAGGCTGTATGCCCGGCTGGAGGCCACGGCACCCCTGGAGGGCGACAAGGACCTGCTGCGGGAGGTTTTACCGGCCACGCGCAGGCAGCTGCACGCGATGCTGTTGCGGGACAGTTCAAGGGCGCAGCGGCTGCTGGGGCTGATCGAGGGGGTACGGGAGCTGGAGGGGGCATTGGAACGGAACGCGAATTTGAATTTGCTGGTGACGCAGTTGGCGGGAATATAGCTTTTGTAAAGGAGCAATACAGTGAGTCAATATGAATTTCAGATGAATTTTGAGGGGGAGATTCTTCGCCTGCCGGAACAGTTCCGGAACAAGCGGGGGATCGCCAAAATTATATTGATGCCGGACGACGCGGACGACACATCTGCGCGCCAAAAACCTGTGTTCAACGCGTTCCGCATTGATACCACCGGGTTTAAGTTTAACCGGGAGGAAGCGAATGAACGCTAAGGCTTTTCTGGATACCAATATTTTTGTGTATTCCTATTCGGCGAGCGAGCCGAGGAAAAAAGACATCGCCGACGAACTCTATGTTCAATACCATTGCTATTCCAGCGTGCAGGCGCTCAATGAATTCTGCAACGTCTGCGCAAAAAAATGGGGCCTGGCAAGGCCGGAAATCGAGCATTCCATCACGGAAATCATGAGCGTATGCCAAATTGGCATGGTCTCCGTCAATACGATTTTCAGCGCCCTGCGGCTGCAATTCAAATACGGCTATTCCTTCTATGACAGTATGATGCTGGCCTCCGCGCTGGAGTATGGCTGCGAGTATTTCATCTCGGAAGATTTATCCGCCGGCCAGGTGATCGAAAAAAAGCTGATCATTATCAATCCGTTTATATAACCGAAAGGACATTTCTATGGCAATGATTATCGGCGTGCGTTTCCGCGAGGTGGGGCGCGTGTATTATTTCGACCCGGGGCAGGCAACGGTGAACAGGGGCGACCGCGTGATCGTGGAGACCGCCCGGGGCATGGAGTGCGGCGAGGTGGTGCAGGAGAACACCGAGCTGCCCGAGGAGCAGATCAAACGGCCGCTGAAGCAGCTGATCAGGGTGGCCACCAGGGAGGACCTGCGCAACCTGGAAACCAAGGAGCAGCGGGAGGCCGAGGCCTTCAAGGTCTGCGAGGAGAAGATTGCCCGGCACGGCCTGGATATGAAGCTGGTGAACGTGGAGTATACCTTCGACGCCAGCAAGATCATCTTCCACTTCACCGCCGACCAGCGCGTGGATTTCCGCGCCCTCGTGCGGGACTTGGCCGGGCATTTTCGCACCAGGATTGAGCTGCGGCAGATCGGCGTGCGGGACGAGGCCAAGCTGCTGGGCGGCCTTGGCGTGTGCGGGCGGCCCTTCTGCTGCAGCCTGTTCATGGGGGATTTCCACCCCGTGAGCATCAAAATGGCCAAGGAGCAGGGCCTGAGCCTGAACCCCACGAAGATCAGCGGCACCTGCGGGCGGCTCATGTGCTGCCTGAAGCACGAGGAGGCCGCCTACGAGGACGCCCTGAAGGACCTGCCCCGCCCCGGCTCCTTCATCGATACGCCGGAGGGCAGGGGCATGGTCACGGAGGTCAACGCGATCTCACGGGCGGTGAAAGTCAAGCTCGAGCGCAGGCCAGAGGCCGCGCCCCAGACCTTCCAGTACGACGCCGCCGAGGGGCTCACGCGCAAGCCCGTCTTCCGCGAGGGGGACGCCCCGGCGGAGGCCCTGCC
>WQTL01000035.1 GCA_009786275.1 Bacillota bacterium
GCCGATTTCCACAGGCAGCCCCTGCTGGAGGCCCTGGAAAGCGGCGAGCTGGCGCAGAGCGCCCTGGACGAGGCCTGCGCCCGGGTGATCGATTTGATTTTGCGCGCCGCGGAGGCCGGGCAGGCCGAGGACGCGCCGCCCCCCCCGGCGGACAACGAGCTGGACCACATTCTCGCCAGGCAGTACGCCCGGGAGACCATGGTGCTGCTGAAGAACGACGGCGCGCTGCCGCTCAAAAAGGAGGCAACTGTCGCCTTCATCGGCGGGTTTGCCAAGCAGCCGCGCTACCAGGGGGGCGGGAGCTCCCACGTGAACGCGTTCAAGGTCACGTCCGCGTACGAAACGGCCGTGGGACTGGGATTTCCCGTGGAATACGCCGAGGGCTTCGGCGTGCGGGACCAGGAATACGACCCGGTGAAGGCCAAGCAGGCCGTGGCCCTGGCCGCGCACTGCGATGTCGCGGTGGTGTTCGCGGGGCTGCCGGAATCCCTGGACAGCGAAAGCCAGGACCGCCTGCACCTCGACCTGCCGCCCTGCCAGAACGCGCTGATCCAGCTGGTGGCCCAGGCGCAGCCCAACACCGTGGTGGTGCTCCACAACGGCGCGCCGGTGCGCATGCCTTGGGTGAGCGACGTGGCCGCCGTGCTGGAGAGCTACCTTGCCGGGGAGGCCGTGGGCGAGGCGCAGATCGACCTGCTGTACGGGGACTACTCCCCCTGCGCGAAATTGGCCGAGACCTTCCCGCTGAAGCTCCAGGACACCCCCTGCTACGGGAATTTCCCCGGCGGCACGGCCACGGCGGAGTACCGCGAGAGCATCTACGTGGGCTACCGCTACTACGACAAAGCCGAGAAGGACGTACAGTTCCCCTTCGGCCACGGGCTGAGCTATACGCAATTCGAGTACTCGAACCTGCGGCTGGCGCGCAAGAACTTCACGCCGGGCGAGAGCCTGGAGGTGGTCGTCACCGTGCGCAACACGGGCAGCGCGGACGCCGCGGAAATCGTGCAATTTTACGTGGAAGCGCCGGAGGACGGGGTTTTCCGCGCCAGGCGGGAGCTGAAGGGCTTCGAGAAGGTGTTCCTCAAGGCGGGCGAAAAGCGGCGCGTGAGCTGCACTTTGGACGCGCGTTCCTTCTCCTATTGGCACACGGGCCTGAACGACTGGTATTGCGCGCCGGGCGAATACGGCATCCTGGCGGCGGCCTCCAGTCGGGACGTGCGGCTGCGCGCGGGGATCACCGTGCACGGCGAGCAGGCGGCCCTGCCCTACGGGGGGGCGGCGCTGCCCTCCTACGAGAGCGCGCAGGTTCACACGGTGAGCGACGCGGAGTTCGAGGCCCTGCTGGGCTGCCCCTTGCCCCCGGCCGACTTCCCCGTGCCGCGCCGCCTGGACCTCAACGCCACCCTGGACGACGCGCGCCAGAGCCCCTTCGGGCGGCTGATTTTCAAGATCATCCACTGGGCCGCGCCTGTTGTGTCGAAGGTCGTGGGCGAGGCCTTCGGCGACGCGGAGACACAGATCAACAGCGTGTTCGAGATGCCGCTGCGCACCCTCGCGCAGTGGTCCGGCGGCTTCCTGGACCGGCCCATGGCCAATGCGCTGCTGAGCATCTTCAACGAGGAGCGGTATCTGCGGTCCATCTGCGCGCTGGTGAAGGGCGCGGGCCGGGCCGTGATGAAGATGATAAAGTAAAATGCTTGACATTGCCATTGTCGGCGCGGGGGCGTCCGGGTTGGCGGCGGGGATTGCGGCGGGGCGCAGGGGCGCACGCGTGATCCTCCTGGAGCGCATGCCCCGGGCGGGGAAGAAAATCCTCGCCACGGGCAACGGGCGCTGCAACCTGGGCAACCGCCGGGCTCTGGAGCACCCATACCACAATAAAGAATTCGCGGCCCCCGCGCTGGAGCAATTCGGCACGGAGGGCTGCGACAGCTTTTTTGATTCGCTGGGGCTGGCGGTGCAGGAGGACGGCGAGGGCAGGCTGTACCCGCGATCGAACACGGCGGCGAGCGTGCAGGGCGCGCTGCGGTACGGGGCGGCGCGCGCGGGCTGCGAAATCAAATGCGACTGCCCGGTCAATACAATTGAGCTTGTGCGGGATGGCTTCGTCATCAACAATGACATTGCCGCGCGGCGGGTGATCGCCGCCGCCGGGGGCTGCGCCGCGCCCGCGCAGGGCTCCGACGGCTCGGGGTTTGCGCTGCTGCGCTCTATGGGGCACAGCATTGTTGAGCCGAAGCCCGCGCTGGTGCAGATCAAGGTGAGCTCTCCCCTGCTGCCCATGCTCAAAGGCATGCGGGTGCAGGCGAAAATACAGATTGAAAAACATGGCGAGGTCCTGCGCCGGGCCGAGGGCGAGGTGCTCTTCGCGCAGGACGGGCTTTCGGGCATCGCGGCCATGGAGGTCAGCCGGGAGGCCGGGCCGGGCTGCGCGGCGGTGCTGGACCTGCTGCCGGACTACACGGAAGAAAAGTTGACAGCCCTGCTGTCCCATTGGCAGGGCTGCTGCGGTGATTTGACGCCCGCGGATATGTTGTCAGGATTGCTGCCGGGCAGGGTGGCGGAGGCGGTTGTGAAAGCAATACAAAGCACCCCCCGGCCCTGCGGGCCACCCCCCTCTGAAGAGGGGGGCTTGGCTCATATGTGCAAATACTTCACGTTCGAGGTCACGGG
>WQTL01000036.1 GCA_009786275.1 Bacillota bacterium
GGGCACGGCCCAGCCCATGGTGGAGAACCCGCCCGTGGTCAGGTTGCAGTTGGCCTTCGGGTAGCAGTACTCCTGGAACAGCTGCGCCTGCGTATTGCCCGACGAGGTCGAGATGATCGTGTCCTCCGGCAGGGTCTCGTTCATCAGGCCCGTGAGCTGCGAAATGGTGAGTTCCTCCGTTTCCCGCGCGCGCTTTTCCTTGAGATACTCGAACCAGCGCCCGCGCAGGGCTTTGATCTCCTCAAGGTAATCCTCGTTGACCTCGAACGCCGGGTTTATGGCGAGCAGCTGCGCCAGGCTGTCGTTCAGGTCCGCGACGATGCCCACGTCCGCGCCGTAGTTCTTGCCGATCTCCCCGGCGTCGATGTCGATGTGGATGAGCTTTGTCTCCGGGAAATTGAACGCCGCGCCCTTGCGGTAGGAGCAGGCGGTCTCGTCCGCGAAGCGCGTGCCCAGCGCCAGGATCACGTCGGCCTTGCGGCAGATCTCCAGGCCGACGGGCGTGCCCTTCGAGCCCGTGTGGAAGCAGTACTGCGGGTGGGTTTCGGCCACGGCGCCTTTCGCCGCGAGGGTCGTCACTACTGCCGCGCCCCATTGCTCGGCCAGGCGGACGATCCGCTCCCCAGCTTTTGCGTAAAGCGCGCCGCCGCCCGCGAGGATCACCGGGCGTTTGGCGGTTTTCATCAGGGCGACAGCTTTCTCAATCGCCGCTTTATCCGCGCTGGGCATTGAGCTTATTTCTGCATTCTGCATTCTCATTTCTTCATTGTATTCGCAGTCCGCAGCCTGGACGTCCATGGGCAGCGTGACCACGCAGGGGCCTGGGCGGCCCGTGCGCATGCGATTGAAGGCACGCCGCAGGATGCGCGGCAGCTGCTTGGCGGATTCCGCGCGCCAGCTGCGCTTTGCCAGGGGCTCCAGGCTGCGCACGATGTTGCTGTCCTGGTAGCGCTCCAGCTCCTGGAGCACGCCCACGCCCTTCATGTGCACGTGGGTGTCCCCGCACAGGGCGAGGAAGGCCGTGGAGTCCGCGTAGGCGGTCCCCAGGCCGATGCTGAGGTTCAGCGTGCCCGGCCCGATGGAGGCGAAAGCCGCCAGGGGCTCGCCTTTCACCCGGTAGTAGCCGTCCGCGATGGCGGCGGCCGCCTGCTCGTGTTTCACTTGGATGTACTTGATATTGCCCGCCTGTTCCTCCCTGCGTATCGCGTCGAACAGCCCCAGCACGCCGTGCCCGGGGATGCCGATGATATAGGGCACGCCCTCGCGCACCAGCTGCTTGACAACGATCTCGCCGCCTGTCAGTTTCATAGATACCTCCGTGATTGAAGTGTTAGGTAAATCATACATCATGGAGCGGAAAATTTCAAGGGCTTTTGCGAATAAAGTGCGCCTTGTTTTGCGAATAAAGTGCACCTTGCCTTGACTTTCAGCGGCGCCGCCTGTATAATAATAACAACAATAGGAGGTGCTCATCATGGATAAACCACAGGGAAAGCGTCTGCCCTTCGCGCGCATAGCGGCCTTCTCCATCGGCGATATCTTCGGGGGCGGCTCCTTCAACATCATCAACTTCCTCTATTCATATTTCCTGGTGCTGGCGGTGGGCCTGCCCCCGGAAAAAGCGGCGGTCATCGTGCTGGTCACACGCGTCTATGACGCCGTGATCGACCCCGTGCTGGGCTTTTTCTCCGACTGGACGCGCCGGCGCTTCGGCACGCGGCGGGGCGTCATTTTGATCTGCGCGCCGCTGCTGGTGGTCTCGATGTTCCTGATGTTCTACCCCTACAGCAGCCCCAGCGTGGACGTTCGCTTCTGGTCCGTAATGGCCTCGTACATCTTCTTCTGCACGGTGTCCTCCTGCGTCATGATCCCCTACTACTCCCTTTCCGCCGAGATGACCGAGGACTACACCGACCGCGCGCGCATGACCACGGTGCGGCTGGGCTGCTCGATCTTTTCCTCCATCGTGTGCGTGGCCGTGCCCGGCATGATCGTCGACGCGTTCCGGGAGGACCCGAGGTTCCACGGCAACATGGGCTATGTGGTGATGAGCCTGGGCTTCGGGGTGCTGTTCATGCTCTGCGTGGGCGTCACGGGGCTGTTCGCCAAGGAGGGCGTCCCCCCGCCGGCGAAGGCCGAGCCTTTTTCGCTCAAGGGCTTTGTGCGGCCCTTCGCGGTGAAGGTCTTCCGGCAGTACCTGGCCGTCTACCTGTGCTGCCAGATCACCATGGCCATCATGAGCGGGCTGTTCTTCTTCTACGCAGACTTCTACCTCTGCAGGGATTTGACGGCGGCGGGGCAGGGGAACCTGGTGGGCACCCTGGGGGCGGCCATCATGTTCGCCATGCAGATCGCCGCGCTGCCGTTCTATATGGCGCTGATCAAAAAGACCAGCAAGGCCTTCGTGTACATCGTCGGCGGCGTCATCTGGATTGCCGGCGGGCTGTGCCTGCTGGCCGTGCCGCCCAACGTCAACCCCATCTGGATCTATGCCCTGGCGGCGGTGCTGGGCTTCGGCATCAGCGGCCCGGGCCTGATCCCCCACGCCATCTTCGGCGACGTGACGGACGTGGGCGCGCTGCAGTTCGGCACGGCCTCGCCCGGGGCCTTCAGCGGCATCGCGAACCTGATCAACACCATCGCCTCGGCGGGCGGGCTTTCCATCGCCTTGGGGATCATCGGCGC
>WQTL01000037.1 GCA_009786275.1 Bacillota bacterium
GCTGCCTTATTGTCGCTTTGCCCAGCCTATCCAATCTTTCCTATCCAAGACCGAAGTGCCGTGCAAACGGTGCGGCGGTCTTATTGCATTTTTGCGAAGTGACAAATATCGGGAATATTTTCAACGCTGGCAAGAAAGGAGGAGAACGATGGGCAGGGAGCCGGTCAGGGGCAGCCCCTTTGAGGGCGATATTTCGTTTGCCGATTGGCAGGGCCTGCGGGCCGTACATAGAAATGTCGCGGGCAAGCCATTCTGTGAGCAGGCAATTGCGTATATCAGCTATTGGGAAATGGATTCCGGCGACTTTGCTTTCGCAACCGGCCTCCTGCCCAAAAACCACAGTGAAATCATGAATCACAAGGTGAAATCCATGTCGCCGGAGAAGGTTGTGTCTTTGGGCCTGGGGTTGAAACTCGGAGCGACGATGGCGTATGATCTGCTGCGCGCCGCGAAGATCGCCTTTTCCTACGATGTGGAGGACGATTACCTCACTTACCTGATCGAAACCAAAACCGGGAAGCCCATCGCTGCCTGCAATCGATTTCTCGCCCAGCACGCTCAGACGCGCCTGGGCACCATACGAAAAAAGGCAAAGCCAGTCTCAGCTACATACTGACCGCGTATCTTGCCGGATACGCGGTTTTTTTCATTTCCGGGCCTATATTTTTTACGCGCAGCGTAAAAGCCAAAACAGGCTCTAACCGTTGATACATAAGCGATTGCGCGTTTAGTGCGTTTTCAGCAGATATGGCGTTTCAAGGCCGCAATCGCTTATGTATCAACGATTTCCGCTGTTGCGCATTTTTACGCCGAGCGTAAGCAGGCATATTTGCTTTCTGCTATCCTCATTCCAGAGAGCCGGCCGGCCTTCACAAAAGAAGATACGGAGAGAAAGAGCATGTCAACCGAACTACAGATTTTCCATTACGAGGGCAACCGGGTGCGCACCGTCCAGCGGGACGGCGAGCCCTGGTGGGTGCTCAAGGACGTGTGCGCGGTGCTGGGCATCGAAAAATACCGCGATTGCGCCGCCCGGCTGGACGACGACGAAAGGGCGCCGGTAGTAGTGGACACCCCCGGCGGGCCGCAGGAAATGACGGCGGTCAGCGAAAGCGGCCTGTACAACATCATCCTGCTCTCGCGCAAGCCGGAGGCCCGGCGTTTCAAGCGTTGGGTGACCCACGATGTGCTGCCCACGATCCGCAGGCACGGGATGTATGCCCGCGACGAGCTCCTCGACAACCCAGACCTGATGATCTCGGTGTTGCAGGCCCTGAAGTTCGAGCGGTCCCACAACGCCGTGCTGGAGGAACGGGCGGCGGTGCAGGGGCGGCTGATCGCGAAGCTGAAGCCCAAGGCGGCCTACTATGACGCAATTCTGGCCTGCCCGGACGCCGTGCCCGTCAGCGTCATCGCCAAGGAATACGGCTGGTCGGCGATCCACATGAATGCCTTCCTGCATGAGCTCGGTGTGCAGTACAAGCAGAGCGGCATCTGGCTGCTGTACCAGAAATACGCCGGGTACGGCTACGCCTGCAGCCGCACCCACGAACACACCGGGCGCGGCGGCGAGCCCCACGCCACGGTACACACCTATTGGACGCAAAAGGGCCGACTGTTCCTGTACGGCCTGCTGGAAGACCACGGCGTCCTGCCGCTGGTGGAACGGGGGCATGACTGATGCGCAAGTTTTATTACAACGCCGAACACTACCCCGACCCCACGGCCTACGAGGCCCTGCTCAACATCACCCGCGAAGAGCGCCGCGTCAACCGCAAGCCCCGCAAATCCCCGGACAGGAGGAATTATCGCCGTGCCGAACAGTTTAAATCATAATTTCCCCGCCGAGCTCGCAGCCCTGCCGCAGTGGGTGTGCTGGCGGCTGGAAAAAGACGCGAAGGGTGAGCGCGACACCAAAGTCCCCTACAACCCCAAGTCCGGCGGCAAGGCGTCGTCTACAAACCCGGACACCTGGACATCGCTGGATTTCGCTGCCCGCGCCTGCGAACTGCACCGTTACAGCGGTCTGGGCTTCATGTTCATCAAAGAGGCGGGCATCGTTGGCATTGACATTGACCACTGCATTGTTGACGGCGCGCTGAACGAAACCGCCGCGGAGATCTTCGCAAAGCTGCCCCCGACCTACATCGAAGTCAGCCCCTCCGGCACCGGCCTGCACATTTTCCTGCGCGGTGCCATGCCGGATGGCGGCAGCCGCAACGCGAAAACCGGGGTTGAGATGTACAGCCATGCCCGCTACTTCACCATGACAGGCAAGCACTATGGAGATTGCCCTGTTGTTGTCGCCGAGGACGGCGGCGCACTGGCGTGGATACATGAGCAGTTCATTACCCAGCGAAAAGCCCCAGATAAACGCGCGAAGCGACGAGCCGCATCGCAGGTGCTGGAGGACAGCGAAATCCTCGAAAAGGCCCGCAGCGCGAAAAATGGCGCGGCGTTTGCCGCCCTGTGGGAAGGCCGCTGGGAAGGCGAATTCGGCAGCCAGTCCGAAGCAGATCTGGCGTTGTGCTGTAAGCTGGCCTTCTGGACGGGCAAGGACCGCGAGCGGATGGACCGCCTGTTCCGGCAAAGCAGCCTGATGCGCGAGAAATGGGATACTCGGCACCACGCCAGCGGCGCGACCTACGGCGAAGAGACCCTCGACCGCGCCCTGGATACCGTGGTGG
>WQTL01000038.1 GCA_009786275.1 Bacillota bacterium
GGGTGGATGCAAAATTTGCTGTGACCAGTTGCATTCTTGCCGGGCAGGTGGTATAATAGACGAAAACAGGCTTTCGGGGGTGCGGATGGACGACAACAGGACGATCACGCGGCGCTATAATACATTCCAGCGGAAAGAAATATCATGGCTGTGGAAGCCCTACCTAGCCTGCGGGAAAATCTCAATGATAAACGGCGACCCTGCAAGCGGAAAAACAACCTTGGCCCTTGCGATTGCCGCGCTGCTCACGACAGGCAGGCCCATGCCGGAGGATGACCGCGAACCGCTGCGCGGCGAGGTAATCTACCAAAGCGCAGAGGATAACGTAGGCGATACGCTGAATCCACGGCTTACTGCAATGGGCGCGGATTGCGAGAAAATCTCCGTGATTGAATCGCCGTTTTCCGATATTGAGAAGGATTGTGAAACCCTTGAAAACGCGATACGGGAAACCGGGGCGCTCATGTGTGTGCTCGACCCCCTGCAAGGATTTATAGGGAAGGGCAGCGACATGAACCGCGCGGCACATATGCGCCGTTTGATGGGCGGCCTTGCGCTGGTGGCCGAAAGGACGGGCTGCGCGATTGTAGTGATCGGGCACATGACGAAAAACGCAGGCACAAAGAGCCTGTATCGCGGCCTTGGTTCCATTGACATTGCGGCGGCGGCGCGTAGCGTCTTGTCGGTTGGCCGTTCCGCTGACGACAATACCGTGCGCGTGATAACGCACGTAAAAAGCAGCCTCGCGCCGGAGGGGGAACCCCTCGCTTTTACGATTGGCAGGGATTCTGCGGTAGAATTTCTTGGGCGCTATGACGGTGAGATCAGCCCCTTCGATGATCTGCCCGGCGAGGACGGTAAGCGTGAAAGCGCTGCGGCAATTATGCTGGAAATGCTCGCGGATGGGCCTGTGCGCTGTTCCGAGATTTACGCCGCTTGCCTTTCTGCCGGAATAGGCGAGCGAACCGTAGATACGGCGAAGAAAGAGCTTGGCGTGAAGTCGGTACGCAGGGGCGACGGGTGGTATTGGGCAATTTAGCGATAGGCGGTCTGGAAATGCGAAAAGGCCGGATTTTTTGAATGAGATTCAGAAAATCCGGCCTTGCTTTTTGCTGTGGCGCTTATTCAATTATTCGGATTCGCTATCGTATGTCGCGTCCATTTCCAGCCAGTCCTCAATAATAGCCGCACAGAGGACAGGCACGGCAGCTTCGTTCGCGGCGATCTCGCCCAACAGCTCGGGCAAGTCCAGTTCCACGGCGCTGGCCAGCAGGAAAACGAGATACAGGAAAGCGTGGTGCTCGCCGTTGTCATACAGGCTTTCCAGGCGGTCGGTCACGGTTTGCATCGTCAGGCCCTCCAACCAAAGGGCACGATGCAGGTTGCAGACGAAGCTCCCGCTGACGAGCGACGAGGCTTCGTAGGCGGCGGCTTCATCCAGCGGTTCGGGCGGTTTTTTTGTTTCCAGCAGGTACTCCAACAGTTCATTTGCGTACATGTTCGGACACTCCTTTTCTTGACAGTATTTGGGTGGATAATGGGGGTCAAAATGGGGGTCAAACACGGTTTTTGCCCCGAAAAAAGCCTCCCATAAAAATGAAAGAAACCCTCAAAGCCTTACGCATCAAGGGTTTCCGGTGGAGCTTCCAAGCAGATTCGAACTGCTGACCTCATCCTTACCAAGGATGCGCTCTGCCACCTGAGCTATGGAAGCGATTATTCAATTTTTCGGGTTCATTTTTGACCCCCATTTTGACCCCCACGGGGATGAAACCAGATGAAATTACTTGAAACTGCCTGAAACAGAAAATCGCTGAATCCCTTGTATATCAAGGCTTTTTCGGACTGGTTGGCATTCCTTGAAACGGGTTGAAACGCAAAAATCTCCTTACCAAGGATGCGTTCTGCCGCCTGAGCTATGGAAGCATCTATTCAATTTTCTTCGCAAAGAAAGCTGGCGACCCGGAACGGGCTCGAACCGTCGACCTCCAGCGTGACAGGCTGGCGTTCTAACCAACTGAACTACCGGGCCGCATGAACGAACGGGCCGCTTTCGGGGGATTTCAGCCCTGCCGAAGCATTATATCACAAGGCCGCGAAAAATGCAAGCTTTTTTTCACTTGAGTTTCCCTTGAGTTTCCCTGGTTAATTTCCACCTTAACTTCCACTTTAGACGCGGGAGTGGAATTTTCTCCGTGAAGAGAAATTGGCCGGAAGTTAGTCTGGGAAAAAGGTGCATTGTTCGATTGGCCTTATTCGCTCCAAGATTGCGAGCCTGAGCCAAGTCCTGCGGCCCGCGCCCAGCAGCCGCCGCGCCCGCAGGCGCGGCGCGAAGCGTCCTTGACAAGAGGAGTTTGCCGTGCTATACTTGTGCCAGCGAAGGCGGTACGAGGCTTGTCATTCGCTCCTGAGTTGGTCGCCTTCGCCGTCGGTCAGCCAGCGCGGCAAACTTCTCTTGCCAAGGATGGCGGGCGGCAACGCAGTTACCCACATTGCGACAATGAGAACGGGCTGTTTGTTCGGCGAAAAATCCCCGCGAAGTTTCCCATTCTAAATTCCTCGCCTGTGGAACTTACTCTGGTAAGCTGCCTTTCACGGGTCTAGTATCCCGTAAATACTATTGCTTGCACAAAACAAGAAACTGTGGTATACTCTAAGAAAAGGGGGTATACCGAAATGCCGAGGAAGAAGTA
>WQTL01000039.1 GCA_009786275.1 Bacillota bacterium
AGCGCAAATGAATTTCTTGATTAAGTATAGCATAATTGTCCCAGAATTGCTATAGAAATATTGCAGGCGCGCCCGATTTTTTTTGGGCGCGCGCGGAGGTATCGATGGAGAAAGCACAACCCGGCGGGCAGAACAGGCTCATACAGGATATCCGCGAGGTGCGGCGGCAACTGGAGGCCGTGCAGGCCTTTTTCGCGCTGGAGACCGACGAGGATTTGCTCGACGCCGCCATCTACCAGCGCGAGGCCCTGCAGGCGCGCTACCGCTACCTGCTGCGCCTGGCCAGGGAGAACAACACCGTGGCCGATTCCCTGCCGGTGGAGCGGGAGAACAGGGAACGGCGGATCAACTAATGCTTAATGTTGAATGCTTCATGCTTAATTACCTTATCGCGCAATCGCTTTGCTTCAAATAATTAAGCATTAAGAATTAAGCATTAAGCATTGATGGAGGCTGACATGACCACCCAACTAAAAGTGCTGCTCTGCGCGCTGGCGGGGGGCGGGAGCCTGGCGGTATTCGTCGCCATGCTGCGCTCCCGGCGGCTGCTCAGGAATTTGCTGCTCAGCGCGGTATCGGGCGTGGCGGCGCTGTATGCCGTGAACGCCCTGGGGCTGCTGCTGGGGCTGCGCCTGGCGGTCAACGGGCTCACCCTGGGGGTGAGCGCGGTGGCCGGCCCGCCCGGGGTGGCGGCGCTGCTGCTGGCGGATACGATCTTCGGGTAGCGCCCGGCAATCATCACGCCCCGGCGCCCACGCATGCCGCGGACGCCGGGGCGGTTTTTTCATGCCGGGAGGAGCGGCCATTTTGCCTATGGGTTGATGATGATTGCCCTGACGTCCTTCACCCCGGAGCCGTCCTTGGCGGTGGCGGTGACGATGATAGGCGCCCCGTCTTCCGGAACGGCGACGGCCCTGAACAGGCCCCCGGAGCTTATGCTCGCGGTCTCGAAGCCATGGTCGAGGGACCACTCGACGTCTTTGTTGGTGGCGTTGGAGGGCAGGATGTCCACGCTGAGCTGCAAGGAGCCGCCGACCCGCACGGAGCCCCCGCCCCGGATGGTGATGCCGGTGACTTTGATGGCCGTGACCGTGATGCTGACCTCGTCCTGGTAGTTGGCGTCCGCCTGGGGGTCGGTGGTCTTGATGGTGATGGTGCAGGGGCCGTCGCCCACGGCGGTGACCACGCCGCTGGGGGAGACCGTGGCCACCTTGCTGTTGCTGGTGAAGAATACCACGTCTTTTTTGGTGGCGTTGGCGGGGCTCACGGTCCAGGCCAGGGCCTGCGTCTTGCCCGCGGACAAGGTGTAGTTGGACGCCCCGTTGAAGGCTACGCCCGAGACCTTGACGTAGGTGGAGGCGGTGCTCTTCGTGGTGGAGGACGTGCTGGAGCTCGGGCCGGTGTAGTCGTCTATGGTGGTGAACTGGGGGGTGGTGGTGGTCGGCTTGGTGGTCGTCGTGGGTTTCTTGGTGGTGGTGGTCTTCTTCTTGGTGGTGGTCTGCTTGCGGGTGGTGGCGGGCGGCTCCGTCTCCTCCTCGGTGGGTTCCTCGGTGGGTTCCTCGGTGGTCCAGGGATCTTCCGTGGTGTATTCAAATTCCGTTTCGGGTTCCGTGGGCAGCTCGGGCTCCTTGTTGCAGCCGTAGAACAGCGCGCAGACAAGGAATGTTACCAGTGCCAGTGCCAGCAGGCGCTTGTGCGCGGTTTTCATTGAGAATCATCCTTCCGTTTATGGTTTATATTTTTAAATGGATGCGGATTTGGGGATAGTATAGCACATCCTGTTGATTTTTGCAAGGGTCATTTGTTTTGCAGATATTTCCAGACGTCGCGGCACATGTCGTCCGCGCTGCGCAGCGCGCGCCAGCCCAGCTCCCGCCGCGCCTTCGATACGTCGGCGTAGCTGCGGGCGATGTCGCCCGGGCGGCGCGGGGCGAAGCGTTTGGGCAGCGTGACCCCCGAGGCCCGCTCGAAGGCGGATACCAGCTCGAGGACGCTCAGGCCCGTGCCCGTGCCCAGGTTGTAGGCCTCGCAGCCGGGGGTGCGCAGGGTTTTCTCCAGGGCCTTCAGATGCCCCTGGGCCAGGTCCACCACGTGTATGTAGTCCCGGATGCCGGTGCCGTCGGGGGTGTCGAAGTCCGTGCCGGTGATGAGCAGCTCGGCCTGTTTGCCCAAGGCCACGCCGGCGATGATGGGCATGATGTTCTGCGGGACCTTGGGGTCGTCCCCGAGGGTGCCGCCGGGGTGCGCCCCCACCACGTTGAAGTAACGCAGCAGGCAGATGTTCATCTCCGGCTGCGCGGCGGAAAGATCCCGCAAAATGCGCTCGATGATGATTTTTGTGCTGCCATATGGGTTAGTCGCTGTACCCGTGGGCATTTCCTCACGGAAGGGGACAATATTTTCGCTGCCGTACACCGTGGCCGAGGAACTGAACACGAGGGTGTTGCAGCCCGCCGCGCGCATGGCCTCCAGCAGCACAAGCGTGCCGTAGACATTCGTGCCGTAGTATTCGAGGGGCTTGGCTACGCTTTCCGCCACGGCCTTGAGCGCCGCGAAGTGAATCACGGCGTCGATTGCATGCGCCGCGAAGATGCTGTCCAGCAGGGCGCGGTCGCGTATGTCGCCCTCGTAAAAACACACCCCCCGGCCTTCGGCCTCCCCCCTCTGGCAGAGGGGGGCTTTCCCCAGCGCCGCGATTTT
>WQTL01000040.1 GCA_009786275.1 Bacillota bacterium
TGTCCAGGCTTTCGCCGTTCGCCAGGCGCTCCCGGAACTCGGGGGTCTTGGCCTGCAGCTCGGCGTCGCTCAAGGCGCCGTAGGCCTCCTCGTAGGAGAGCACCTTCATGGCCTGGGGCAGGACGCGCTTGAGCTCCTGCACGGAATAATGGCTGAGCTTGGCCTCTTTGATTTTTTTGCCGCTTTCGTCGGTCCGTTTGCTCTTGAAGCCCTTGAGCAGCTCCTTGCGCAGGGGCTCGTTGAATTTTTCTTTTGGCATTGAAAAGATCCTTTCCATATATCGCGGCTGAGCGCTATGCTGTATGCAAATTACGCGAAGCTTACCCCGTCCTCGCCCTTGACAACCTCGCCCATCACGTAGGCCGCCTCGCCGTTGGCCTTCAGGATTTCAACCGCCCTGTCCGCGTCCTCCGGGGCCACGATGACGCTCATTCCCACGCCCATGTTGAACGTGTTGTACATGTCGCGTTTGTCTATGCAGCCGGTGCGCATAAGCACGCTAAAGATAGGCGGTGCGTGCAAGGCCGCCTCGTCGATTTTCGCGGCAAGGCCCTTGGGCAGACTGCGCGGGATATTCTCGTAAAACCCGCCGCCGGTGATGTGGGCGATGCCCTTCACCGTCACCCGCTCCAGCAAGGCCAGCACGGGCTTGACGTAAATCTTCGTGGGGGTGAGCAGGGTCTCGCCCAGGGTTTCGCCCAGCTCGTCCACGTACATGGCGAGCTTCTTCGGCGTCACGCGGAAAATCTTGCGCACCAGGGAGAAGCCGTTGCTGTGCAGCCCGCTGCTGGGCAGGGCGAGGATGGCGTCGCCGGGCTGGATCGCCGTGTTATCCAGGATTTTGTCTTTGTCCACCACGCCCGTGCAGTAGCCCACCAGGTCGTATTCGTCGGGCTTGTAGAGCCCCGGCATCTCGGCGCACTCGCCGCCGACGATGGCGCAGCCCGCCCGGACGCAGCCCTCGGCCACGCCGGCCACGGTGGCGGCCACGCGCTCGGGCACGTTCTTGCCCATGCCGATGTAGTCCAGGAAGAACAGGGGCTTCGCGCCGCAGCAAATAACGTCGTTGGCGCACATGGCCACGCAGTCGATGCCCACGGTGTCGTGCTTGTCCATCAAAAACGCGAGCATGATCTTCGTGCCCACGCTGTCCGTGCCGCTGACGAACACGGGCTTTGCAATCCCCGTCAGGTCCGGCTCGAACAGCCCCCCAAAGCCCCACATGCCGGAGATCACCCCGGGGATTTTTGTACGCAGAATATGTTGCTGCATGAGTTCCACGGCCTGATACCCGGCGGTGATGTCCACCCCGGCGGATTTATAGGCCTCGCTGGCACTGTTGGTCATTGGCGTACTCCTTCAAAAATTAAGCATTCAGCATTAAGAATTAAGCATTATTTGCAGCTCCCCGTCCTTTTCCAGCACGCCCTTGGCCATCTTCTCCCGCATGTCGGCGAGTTTTTGCGCCACCTCGGCGTCCTCCACCGCGAGAATCTGCGCGGCGAGGATGGCGGCGTTATAGGCCCCGTTGATCCCCACGGCGGCCACGGGGATGCCGGGGGGCATCTGCACGGTGGAAAGCAGGGCGTCCAGGCCTTCCAGGCTGGCCTTGACAGGGATGCCGATCACCGGCAGGGTGGTCTGCGCGGCGACGGCACCCGCCAGGTGCGCGGCCATGCCCGCGGCGCAGAGAATCGCCCCGAAGCCGTTCGCCCTCGCTTCGCCGGCAAATTTCGCGGCCTGGGCCGGAGTTCTGTGCGCGGAATAGACGTGGGCCTCGCAGGGGATATCCAGGCTTTTCAGCAGGTCTATGGCGGGCTTGACCTTGTCGAAGTCGTTGATGCTGCCCATCAGCAGGCCAATTTTCTTAGGCATTATGTATTCTCCTTTGCCGCAAATTCGTCAAACACAATGGGGATTTTCGCCCGCAGCTCCTCCAGGATCAACCCCGCCACCTCGCGCATCTGGGGGTGCGCCGCCGGGGCAAGCCGCAGCCGGAAGAAATGCCGCCACTCGCGCAGATTGGCGGTCATGGTCAGCTCGGTCTTCAGGGCGTTGGGCAGCACCGAGCGCGCGGTCTGCGGCGCGCAGCCCTGCTCCCGCAGCCGCTTGTACGCGGCCTCGCAGGCCAGCATGGCGGCCTCCCACGCGGCGAACTGCGCCTCGCTTAAGCCTTGGGGGCAGACGACCTCGATGTCGTCGTAGGCCACGTAGCGGGTGGATTCCTGGCAGTAGCTGGCCATGCGGTGCCGCACGATCTCGTGGGAGACCCCGCGGTCGCACACCACGCGCACGGTGGCCGAGGCGTGCTCCAGCACGGCCTCGTGGCCGTTGGCGAGGATCTTGCGCACGAAGCCCGCGTAGCTGTCCTCGGTGGTGCGCCACTCGGACTTGTAACATACGCGGCCGCAGCGCTCCACCTGGCGCAGCATGGCCGTGCCGTCCGGCTCGCCCAGGAGCTCGGCGCAGGGTTGGATGATTTGCATAGATTATATACCTCCTTGCGGTTGCCCACCGCTCCTGCCCCCTTCGCTTGCGAGGGGGGATGTCGCCGCAGCGACAGGGGGGAGCACAACACATAAAAAGCCGCCATCCGATTGGATGACGGCCTTGGGTGTCGGCACTGACCTATTTTCCCGGGCGGTCGCCCGCCAAGTATCGTCAGCACGAGTGAGCTTAACTACCGTGTTCGGGATGGGAACG
>WQTL01000041.1 GCA_009786275.1 Bacillota bacterium
GGGCAACGAGGAAAACCGCACGACATGGAGCGAGAACAGCGTCAGGGACATCCTGCGCAGCCCCATGTACGCCGGGAACCTGACGGGCTACAAGCGGCCCGCCGTGAGCATGAAGAGCAAGAAGCGGCCCTCCCGTCTGCCGGAGGAATGGGAAACCGTGCAGGGCACCCATGAGGGTATCGTATCCCAGGATGATTTCGACACGGTGCAGGAGCTTATCACCGGCAGGAGGGGCAAGGGGCAATCCGGCTACGACAACATATTCTCCGGCATCATCAAGTGCGCGGACTGCGGCTACCATCTCAGCGCGGGCAGCGCCAACCGCCGAAAGCGGCCTGACATCCTCGACTGCGTTGTCTATTGGTGCGGGAATTACACCCGCTACGGCAATCTCACGTGCAGCTCGCACAGCCTGGAAGCCCGCGATTTGCACAACGCCGTGCTTGCCGACATCAACCATTTCGCGGATATGGCCCTGCGCGACCCCAAGGCCCTGAAAGCTATCCAGCAGAAACTGAGCGCCGTCAGCACGGGCGAGGTGAAGGCCCTGGAACGGGAACGGCGCAAGCTGGCAAAGCGCCTGGGCGAGCTTGACCGCCTGTTCGCAGCCCTCTACGAGGACAGGGTGAACGACAGTATTACCGAGCGCAACTACGTTTCTCTTTCTGCCAAGTATGAAAAAGAGCAGTCTGAGGGGGACGCGCGGCTGCGGGAGATTGACGTGGAGCTCGCCGCCAAGGGCCACGCCGACCGGGGCGCGGAGGACTTCCTGGCCCTGATTAAGGGCTACTCCGGCATCACGGAATTGACCGCCCCCGTCCTCAACGCCCTGATTGACAGGATCACCGTTTCCGAGCGCTATTGCAATGCGGAGGGCGCTCTTGAGCAAAAGATTACCATCTACTACAAGTTCGTGGGGAGCCTCCACGAACATTACATCGCCGTTCCAAAACGGATAACCCACATGGAGGAAAAGAGGTGTTCACGCTGCAACGAAATGTATTTGCCGCAATCGAATATTTCTCAATACTGCCCGGACTGCCACCTTGCCATGCGCAAGATTTACGCCGCCCGCGCCAACGAGGTGCGCAAGGCCAAGCGCGGCAGTTTAGGGCTTGTCCCCAGGCCCTGCGGCTGTTGCGGGAAGGTGTTCGAGCCGAAAGCCCATAACGCAAGGTTCTGCCCGGCCTGTTTCCCCGAAGCGAGGGCACAGGCCGCAAAGCAATGGAGTAAAGACAATTACCAGAAGAAAAAGCGCTTGACTTAGTTATTTGTGGTATGCCCTGGATAGAGCAGTTACCAACGTATGTATTCTTTTGTTACCTCACCAGTGCGCATATCAGCCAGGATAAATTCCAATGTATTATCGTCAATCCAAGCATAAGTGCATTTCGCAACTTCCGGTGACCAAGTAACAAAGCCTTGCTCATATCCATAGAAAATCCTTGCCAACACAGGATTCGCTTGCGCATAGCTGCCATCATCCCATTCTTTCACAGTTATCACCACAGTGTGACTGCGGCCCGGGGAATGAAGGTATTCGTTGGTGGTCTGACGGTTGAAGTTGAGCAAGGCACTGAATGCAATCATCACCGGGATGAATATGGCAATGGTAATATAGCTTTTCCGCTTTTTCTCTTTCCAGTCTGGCCACAATGGCCACACCAACAACCAGAGCAGCGGCATGAAAATCGCAAAACTGCTTGCATGCCCAATAAACTGCGGCCAACCATCAATCCACGACACGTCCCAAATGATTGGGATCAGCAAAAAGCCAAACGTTAGCAAGGCCACGATAACTGCTAAACTGATGCGAAGCCCCTTCTTCATATTCAATAACCATCCTTATCCTGATATGTTGATCGAAAACTGTGACTGACTTTATTATAGCACGCGCTTGTATCCAGTTCAAGGGGGATTTTTTATGTAACTGCCCTGCATACAAAAACTGTCCGCTGAATCTGTCCGACTGACCTCGAACAGCGCCTGGGGAGGATTGAGCGCCAGGGGAACAGCAATCCCGAAGTGGAAGTGTTCCGCTACGTCACAAAAGGCACGTTCGACAGCTACTTATACCAGATGATCGAAAACAAGCAGCGTTTTATATCCCAGGTGTTTACCTCGAAAACGCCGGAGCGTGTCATGCAGGAGGTGGACGAAACCACGCTTTCCTATGCGGAGATCAAGGCCCTGGCCACAGGCGACGAGCGCATCATGGAGCATTGCACCCTGACCGTGGAAGTCAACAAGCTGAAAATGATAAAGTCCAGCTTCATGAATGAGCGATATACCCTGGAAAGCATGGCGCTCAGGGTTTATCCCGCCAAAATGCAGAAACTGAAAGGCGAAATCGCGGCCCTGGAATCCGACATCGCCCTCGCCGCGGCGAATACCCCGCCAGACCGGGAGCAATTCTCCATGACCGTTGACGGGCACGTGTTCACCGAAAAGAAAGCGGCGGGCAGCGCCATCCTGGAAGCCTGCAAGGCGTATGCGGGAAAGGAGCCGAAGCCCTTGGGTAACTACCGGGGTTTTGCCATGGAGCTTTTCTTCGCCAGCTTCGGCAAGGAGTACCATGTCACCCTGCGGGCGGCGGGGACGCACGATGTCCGGCTGGGCACGGACATTCACGGGAACATCACCCGCATGGACAACATCATGGAGGGCATGAAGGATAAACTCTCCTACTACCGCCAGCAATTGG
>WQTL01000042.1 GCA_009786275.1 Bacillota bacterium
CGAATTTCGCGGTCTTTTTCCAGAGTTCCGGCTCGTGCTCGGCGATCCAGTTGCAGGCGGAGACCCGCCGCTGCAGCTTGACGGTGTCCGTCACGCCCGCCAGCTTGTACAGCGCCCCGACGGCCCCCGGTATCTTGTCGTTGCCCGATTCCCGCGTATCCAGCCAGAGAATGACGTCCCGCAGGGGCTCCAGGCGCTCGTCCAGGCATAGGCAGCTGTCGCGGATGGTGCTGATCGTCACCGCCGCGATATCGCTCCAGCGGGCCTCGTTCTGGCGTTTGAGCTTTTGGCAGCATTCGCAAATCGCCTGCCAATAGAAAGCGGGGGTCTGCTCGGCCCAGCCGGGCTGCCTGGAGAAATACGGCGGGCTGTAGCTCTTTTGCGCCTTGGCGACGATCTCGCCGCGGCTGTCGCACAGCAGGGCGCGGGCGCTCTGCGTGCCCATGTCGATGGTCAGGACGAGGGGTTCTTTGGACATAATTACGCTACCTCCAATAGCCAGTCGCTTGTCGCGATCATATTTCCTTCGCAGATGGGGCGCAGGTCCGCCACGACGTCGCCGCAGGCCATTTTCCGGTCCACGATAACCCCCGTCAGCAGGCGCATGACCTCCATGATTTTCCCCTTGGGGATCTCTCGGTCCGTGCGCACGGGGATCATGGGGCAATCGTCAAACACCGTGCGCACCGTGCTGCACAGCGTGCGCATGGGGTGCGTCAGCTCCGCCAGCGCGAAATCCACCCCGCGCTTGCAGGTGTTGCCCGTGACGTTCACGCCGCCGCCGGGGGTCAGCTCCGCCAGCAGCTTGCAGCCCGCCGGGCAGGTGATGCAGATTAATTCGGTCATTCTTCCTCCACCTTTTCTGTGCTTACCAGTTTCAGTTCGCCGTTGATCAATTTGTATGTATCCTTCACCATATACTCTGAGCTATATGGGTCATTCATGTTTTCAGGATGAATCTCTATCCGTTCCACCTCAAGGAATCTATCACTCATAAAAGAATAATACGAAAAGCAGTATCCGTAAATTCCTTCTCGAACATAACCTCTTATTCGTCCGTCGTCATCAACGGAGACTCCATGTTCATAGCTGATTTCTTCTAATTGCTTGTTCTCAACGAATTTGCGCTGTTTTGCATCCCACAGCCATAACAGCGATGGTGTGTTGCGCATGGAACCGCCGCGGCATTCATTCAATCGAAGGTCAAGATACCCATCATTGTTGACGTCCCCAATAGAAAATTCATCTAACATCGTGGTGAAACCGTCCAGCCGCTGATAGAGTTTGCCATTTGTATCCCTGATTTCAATCGCGTAGACCATAATTCCATGATAATCACCATACACATTGCCATAGGAATCCACATAGTCGCGGGCAATAATCCCTTCCAACCCCAGTATTGTAAACTCATATTCCTGCATATTCTTATGAATGCGCTTGGTTTCCATGTGATGGTACGGTGTGAGCTCCTTCGGCGTTTCGTACCACTCCTTGAATAGCTCAATTGCCTTTGCCAAATCGGATTCATTTTCAAAGCTGTCGGTTGTATACCAGACCTCTGTGGTGCGCTCTTCTGTCGTTGTTGCTGTGCTGGTCGATTCCGCCGTCGTTTCCTCCACAACCTCCCGGCCGCACCCGCAAAACCCCGCCAACACGCAGGCAAGCAAAACGCAGACAAGCCGTTTCATGGAAGCCCTCCTGTAGGGGCGGCATTCTTGCCGCCCGAATCATTGGATATTGTGATTTTTCGTGCGGGTGGCATGAATGCCACCCCTACAGCGTGTCTCTATCAAACGTCACTCCATCTCCAGCCATATCGCATCCCCCGCCTTGATCCCCGACCCGGCCAGCTTCAGCGTAACCCGCTCCATCTCCGGCGGGCGCAGCTGCTGGAAGGTCTTTTTCAGCAGCGCCTGCTCGCCCAGCCTGGCGGTGAATCGTGTCTTGCCCCGCTCATCCCGCGAGCGGAAATAAATCACAAGCTCTTCGGGCGACCCACTCAAGTCAATCTTTTGCGGCATCGCATAGAGGATTTTATCGTCAATCTTGAGCTCAGCATAACTGTCAATTGTCAACTGTCCACTGTCAACTGCGTATATTGCCGCAGCCCGCCCGGCCGCCGCGCCGCTCTCGCTCACGTAGTCCACCAGGTCGTTCACGTGGGCCGCGTTGCCGCAGCTGAACAGCCCGGGTATTTCCGTCTGCCCGTTCTGGTCGCACACGGGCCCGCGCGTGACGGGATGCAGCGAGGCCCCCAGGGTCTCGGCGATCTCATTTTCGGGGATCAGCCCGACAGACAAAATCAGCGCGTCGCACTCGATGATCTCCTCGGTGCCGGGCAGGGGCGTCATCTTTTCGTCAACGGAGGCGATCTCAACAGCCTCCAGCCTCTCGTGTCCGAAGCAGCGCGTGACGGTTTTGCTTAAGTGCAACGGAATGCCGAAGTCGTTCAGGCACTGCGCGATGTTGCGCGGCAGCCCGCTGGGGATGGGCCGGGCCTCATAGACGCCCAGCACCTGCGCGCCCTCCAAGGTCATCCGCCGCGCCATGATCAGCCCGATATCCCCCGAGCCCAGCACCACGCAGCGCCGCCCGGGCAGCTGCCCCAGAATGTTCGTGTAGTACTGCGCCGCCCCCGCCGTGAGCACCCCCGCCGGCCGCGTACCGTGGATGGCCACCTGGCGGGCCGTGCGCTCGCGGCAGCCC
>WQTL01000043.1 GCA_009786275.1 Bacillota bacterium
TGGTTGACCTGCCGCCCTGCACGATGCTGTACTTTCGGGGCGCGCCCTACGCCAACGAGGACGATTTCTGCAAGGCCATTGACATCGTCTGGGAGGCGGTGGACGGCTACGACCCCGCACCCTACGGCTGGCAGCTCGCGCCAGAACTTGCGCCGCGCTTCAACTTTGGGGCCAGCGCGGCTGGCGGAGCACGGATGGCCGTGCCGGTACGCAGAGCGTAGACAGAGCAATAACGCAGCCCGGCGGGGATCATCTCCCTGCCGGGTTGTTAAATATGACTTGCATCTGTCATATTTACATGCTATAATAGCTTAGGGTGAGCAAAATGCAAACGAACCGACTATTCGAGATCGTCTACATCCTGCTGGAGCAAAAAAGCGTTACGGCCCGGGCGCTTGCCGAGCGCTTCGAGGTATCGCAGCGCACGATTTACCGGGACGGCGAGAAAACCAGCCGCCGGGTGGAGCCCATACAACTGTGGTTCAAATCCAGGGCCTGGTATCTACGGGCCTTCTGCCTGGCCAAGCAGGACGTGCGTCTGTTCAAACTTACGCGCATGCAAAATTTTGTGCTGACAGACGAGCGCTTCACCGAGCGTGATTTGCCAATAGAAGAACTGCCTGAGCCCGGCGACATGCGCCTGGTCAATCTAAAGCTAAAAATTGCCCCGGAAATGGCGCATAGAATGTACGACGAATTCGGACACGACCAGATCGAGCGGCAGGCCGACGGCGGCTTCCTGGTGAGCGCCATATGGCTGGAGGACGACTGGGTTTACAGGACAATCCTGTCCTACGGAGAGTATAACCCGCACGCACAGCCGGGACGACGCGGACGATATCTTCCAGGAGGTGTTTCTGGCGTACTTTCGCAGAAACCTGAAATTCACAGATGCGGAGCACGTAAAAGCCTGGCTGATCAACGCGACGATCAACTGCACGAAAAAATGCCTGCGGCAGCGGCGGCGGGCCGGGAGTTCCTTGGAGTTTCTCAAGGAGAACCTCCCGGACGAGCTGCCCGAGGAGGCCTATGCCTTCGAGGCCCCGGAGGACACCGCGCTCTACGATGCCCTGCGTGCCCTTCCCGAGCCTTACCGCACTGCGCTGCACCTGTTCTACTTCGAGGACATGCCCGCGCAAGCCATCGCGAAAGCCCTGGGCCAGCGCCCCGGCACCGTGCGCATGCATCTCACCCGGGGCCGCGCGCTGCTGCGCGAAAATTTGAGAGGAGAGTTTTTCGATGAATCGCTATAAAAAAATGAGAAACCAAATGGTTCCGTCTGAGGCCGCGCAAATTGAACTGCGCGATAAAATCGAGGCCGCGCGGCCTGTGAATCACAGGGCATGGGGGCGGGCGCTGGCGCTTGCGGCGAGCTTGGCGCTGGTGATCGGCGGTACGCTGGGCGCGATGAAATTACTCAGCCGAACGCCGCCAATTGCGCCGCCCCCGCCTGGCCCCATGCAGGGTAGCGGCGAAATCACCGGCTTACCCGTGAAACGTGCACTGCTCAGCGATATGCCCGGCGATGGCGTCATGGCCGACCGCGCCCTCATCGCCACCCTGCAAGACTTCTTCGACTACGAACTGCACAGCTTTGTGTTAGCGCGTGTGACGAATACCCAGGCAACAAAAGAAACGCAGCAGGCCACAATAGAAATTCTCGAATGGGCCTATAACCAGCCCGTGGGCGCGCAGGAGCCGGTGACACTCACGCTGACGCAGTATCTGCGCGGCGGCTGCATGCTGGAGGAGCAGACGAATTTGCTGCGGCGCGGCGGGGTGTATCTGCTGCCGCTGGCGCGGCATGAGGGCGAATATTATCTCATGGGCGACCTGGATGTGCTGTTCGAAGTGGACGAACAGGGCAAGATTTACTCGCATTCGAGCTTCGAGGACTTCGCGGCCTACGACGGCAAGCCCTGGCAGGATTTGATGGAGGCTATACAGAACATCGTGCGGGACAACCCGCTGCTGGTGCAATATCCGCGCTTTTCCAAGGTGCTGCGCGAGGGTGTGCCCTTGGCGGAAATCACGGTGCTGGACGCGGGCACAAAAGGCGACGCGGGCGGCAGTCCCTACCTCAGCCAGCGGGTCCGGGCCGAGCGCGTGCTGCGGCAGGGCACAGGCAAGTCGTATCATGTGAAGCTGAGCGAAGGCCCGTTCACTCTCAACACCTTCGGGCACGAACCGCAGGCCCAGCCGGGCGAACGCTATCTGGTATTCATCTACGGCAATGAGCACGAGTACAGCTTTGAGCAGAACCGTGCGGCCAGAATCAACGCCGACGGCACGATTGCACCTTTGACGGAGGATTGGAACGCTTTTTCCGAGCTGGCGGGCATGACCGTGGAGCAGGTGCTGGTTTTGCTGGAGAAGGCTGGATAGGGTGATATGACAGGTAAGCGTCCCGGAGGCTGATGTCTCCGGGGTGTTTTTTTGGACAAAGCATTGAAAAGCGCCGCGACATGCTGTATAATATAGCCTGGCGGACGGTCGCCATACGGCTATCTTCTGGACGGCACCGGGCTTGCCCTGGACGAAGAAACCGCGCCCGTGGTGGAGAAAATCTTCCGGCTTTGTTGCGAAGGGGCTGGCCCGTATATGATCGCCAGCCAACTTGAGAGAGAGCAGATCCCCACGCCAAACGCCACGGAAATGAAGCGCTCAGGTAGATTTATCTCGAAAGACGCCGCGCGATTCCCCTATCAC
>WQTL01000044.1 GCA_009786275.1 Bacillota bacterium
CGGCCTGCGCCTCCGCCGGGGGGGCCTCGGCGACCAGCTCGTCGTGCACCTGGAGGATCAGCTGCGCTTGAAAACCCTCGCGGGACAGGCGGCCGGCCACGCGCACCATAGCGATCTTGATGATGTCCGCCGCGGTGCCCTGCACGGGCATGTTCACCGCCACGCGCTCGCCGAACTCCCGCAGCTGCCGCTGGGAGCTGCTGAGCTCCGGCAAAGGCCTTCTGCGCCCGTAAAGGGTCTCGGCATAGCCGCGCTCCTTGGCCTGTTCGATGAGGCGCGCGCGGAATTGGCGCACTTTGGGGTAGCGCTCCAGGTAGCTTTCGATGTAGTCCTGCGCCTCGCGGAAGCTCACGCCGATGTCCTTGGCCAAGGAGAACGCGCCGATGCCGTAGATGATGCCGAAGTTGACGGCCTTCGCCCGGGTGCGCAGCGCGGAGGTGATCAGCTGCGGCGGCAGGCCGAATACCTGCGAGGCCGTGACGGTATGGATGTCCTCGCCCGCCTGAAACGCCCGCAGCATGGCCTCCTCGCCGGCCATGGCGGCCATCACCCGCAGCTCGATCTGCGAATAGTCGGCGTCCGCCAGGAGCCAGCCCGGGCGGGCCGTGAAGCAGCGCCGCAGCTCGCGCCCGAGCTCGGTGCGGACGGGGATGTTCTGCAGGTTGGGCTCGGAGGAGGAGATGCGCCCGGTGCGGGTCTCCGTCTGGTTCAGGGTGGAATGGATGCGCCCGTCCGGCCCGACGACCTTCAGCAGGCCGTCGCAGTAGGTGGATTTGAGCTTCGATACCGTGCGGTATTCCAGGATACCCTCGATGATGGGGTGCTCGCCGCGCAGGCTCTCGAGGACCTCCGCGTTGGTGGACCAGCCGGTCTTGGTCTTCTTCGGGGCGCGCAATTGCAGCTTTCCGAAGAGGATCTCCCCCAGCTGTTTGGGCGAATTGAGATTGAAGCTTTGGCCCGCATAGGCGGTGATTTCCTCGATAAGCTCCTGCATGCGCGCGTCCAATTCCCGCCCGAAGCGCTCGATGCGCCCGGCGTCCACGGCGATGCCCGCGCGCTCCATCCGCGCCAGCACCTGCGCCAGGGGCAGCTCGATCTCCGTGAACAGGGCGAACTGCCCGTTTTCGCGCAGCTCCTGCTCGAGTTTTGCGCACAGCGCCGCGAAGCCGCCGCAGCTGTATTCGCGCAGCAGGCGGGGGGCGTCGTAGCCGGAAGCCCCGGGGCTGCGCAGGTAGGCCGCCAGCGCGGCGTCGAAGGTAATCTTTTGGGCGGCGATCTCGTTTTGCATGCAGAAATGCCGGAGCGATTTTGTATCGCTGGTGTATTTCGCGATGGCGCCGTCCTCCAGCAGCTCCTTGCAGAAGATGAAAAATTGCAGGTTGCCGCTGGCCGCGAAGGAATCGTGCTCCGGCTCGGCGAAGGTGAGGCCCTCCAGCAGCTCCCCGTTGAATTGGGGGACGAAATACGCTTTTTGTTGCGCCTTCAGGCGGGCTAATAATGCCGAGAGGTCGTGTTCCTCCAGCAGTTTACGCGCTTTGGCGGGGGCTCCGGGCTGCTGTTCAGCAGGGGGTAAGTCGAGACGCTCGAGGAGCTTGAACATCTCGAGCTCGGCCATCATGCGCGTCACCCTGGCGCTGTCGGGCGCTTTGGGCAGGTATGCCGCGAGGTCCACGGGCACGGGGGCGGCGCAGTCGATGGCGCCCAGCTTGCGGCTTAAAAAGGCGTTTTCACGGTCCTGCTCCAGCTTTTGGCGCAGGCCTGGCTTGATGGAGGGGTCGTCCAGGGCCGCGTAGAGGGCGTCAAGCGTGCCGAAGCGCGCGATGAGGGCCTGGGCGGTCTTGGGGCCCACGCCCGCCACGCCGGGGATGTTGTCGGAGCTGTCGCCCTGGAGGGCCTTCACGTCGATGAGCTGCGGCGGCGCGACGCCGTATTCCTCCAGCACCGCGTCGGGGCCGTATTTCCGCGTCTCGGGGCGGCCCATCTTCGTGGCGGCAAGCCAGACCTGCACGCCCTCGCGCACCAGCTGCAGGGAGTCCCTGTCGCCGGTGGCGAGAACGCATTGCGTATCGCCGCCGCAGGCCGCGGCCAGGGTGCCCAGGATGTCGTCGGCCTCCCAGCCGGGGGCCTCCAATACGGCAAGGCCCATGGCCTCGAGCAATTCTTTCAATACGGGCAGCTGTTCGGCGAGCTCCGGGGGCATGCCCTTGCGCTGCGCCTTGTAGCCGCCGTAAAGCTCGTGGCGGAAGGTGGGGGCCTTCACGTCGAAGGCGGCGGCCACGGCGTCCGGCTGATATTGGTCCCGCAGGGCGAGGTAGATCATGAGGAAGCCGTAGATGGCGTTGGTGCAGCGGCCGTCCCGGGTGGTGAGCAGCTTGATGCCGTAAAACGCGCGGTTGAGGATGCTGTTGCCGTCGAGGACGAGCAGTTTCATGGGGAACCTCCCTGTGCAAATGCGTAGAGACGCACGGCAGTGCGTCTCCGCTAAAACAAGCTTATCGGTTCAGGGAGACGCATTGCCATGCGTCTCTACAGCATAGATACCGTTATTCCAACCCGCCGTCCTTGCGCTTGCCGCGCTCGCGCTGGAATTTATCCACCAGCATGCTGATGACCGTGTCGTGGTCCTTGTCCACGTCCGTGTCGGCGTCATAGACGGGCCGGCTTGCGAAAGGGTTTCCCCCGATACCTCCCACCTCCGCCGCCTCGATGGGCG
>WQTL01000045.1 GCA_009786275.1 Bacillota bacterium
GCCCTGCTGGTTCACCGCCACCATCTGCTGCATGTCCAGCAGGCGCTGGCGCAGCGGGAAGAGGACCTCCTCGCGCACAAAACGGACACGTTCGGGGTCCTCGCCCTTCGCCTCGGCCTCCTCTATCAGGCGCTCGAGCTCCTCGTCCATATAGGTGCCCATGGCGATTTCCGCCGTGAGCCGTTTCGTCAGTTCCCGCAGGGCGTGCTGCTCCAGCTCCAGTGTCGTGTTGTCGTTCTTCAGCTGCACGCCGCCCTTGTCCAGGGAGGAAATGATATCGCCGATGACGACGTCGGCCTTCTGGTAGCGCTCAAAATAGCTGCGCACCGGGTTGACGACCTTGCCCAAGCGGCCTTTTTTCGCGAAGTTCACAAGGGAGGGGTCCAGGTCCTTCACCTCGCGGCGCAGGTCGGCCAAGGATTTCGAGACGGCGCTGCCCTCGTCGCCGCTCTTCGAAAGCGCGCCCAGCGGGACCTCCAGCAGCTGGTTTTTTTGCGCGGAGCGCTGTATCGTGGCCTGCCCGAAGCCCTCGATGGGCTTGAGCATCTCCCGCCGCTGGTCCAGCGAGCCGGTGTCGATGGCAATGATCGCCAGCGCATTGGACTTCGCCTGGGCCTGCAAAGCCTGTTGCTCCTCGGTCAGGGGCTTTGTCTCCTGAACGACCTCCTCCGCGATTTTCGCTACGTTCGGCAGCTCCATTGAAAAATCCATGTGTGCACCTCTCTGCGTTATTTACGGTAAATTATGATCATGCAGCTTTAACTGATATGATTTCCAGGAAAATCAGGCCGCCCCACATTCCTGTGTTGTTCAAAAAGTCACGATACTTTTTTGTGGTCGTGGTTTTGCTCTCCACGATCCTGGCAACGATATGGAACTTCGCGCCTTCGCCAGCTGAGCGGAGAACACTGCCCTTCGCAACCTCCTCAAGCTTAAACATCGGCGAATACGTGTTTTTATTGCCGACGAGCAACATTTCGTTCCGTACGGGTGCGCCAATCATCTCTGCCGTGGCATAGACAACGCCGTCAAACTCGATGGTTTTCCCGACGTTATTGACCGCAAAGCTCAAAATTTTGGGCTCGTGGTTTTCTTTGAGCGCCATAATCTCCGCGAAGTCTGTGTTGTTTTTCACACTAATGACAGCATCTTTAGGGGCGGAGGCCGTGGTTTTCGTGGTTGTCGTGGCTGTTGTAGTTTTAGCGGCGGCGGTCGTTGTTGTTGCTGCCGCGGCTGCTTTTGTCGTTGCGGGAACCGTCGCCGCGTCGGGGATGAACGTGTGATAGGTCAGGATGATTTTCGCGTCGGCGGGGAACCACTTGTCCGCATAGAAATCCGAAACGCCGTTCACCGTGATTTTGGCGACCTCGCCGTCCGAATAAAATTGGCCCGTGATTAAGTCCTCGCGTTTTACGGTTTTGATATTTGTGAACCCGGCTTTTTTCAAGTCCGCGGCGACCGTGCGATAGTCCTTTGAAATAAAGTTCAGCGCGGACGCGGGCAGCGCGATGTCGCCCGGCTCCGGGGTTTCCGGCCTGATGGCGTATTCCGCGCTTTTTTTGTAGGAATGAAAGGTAATTACGATGGGCACGTCCTTCGGGAACCTGTCGCCGGTGACAAACGCGACGCTGCCGTTCACCGTAACCGCTTTGACGTCGCCTTCGCTGTGCAGCCAGCCCGTAATCAAATCCCCGAGGCCTTCCAGCTTGATGTTGTTGAATCCGGCGCCTTTCAGCTTCGTCACCGCGGAAGGGTAATCCTCCAGGGGAAAATCCGTCGCCGAGCACGGCACGGCAGGCATGGAGTGGTAGAAAACAATGATTTCCGCGTCTTTTGGAAACACGCTTTCCGCATCGTAGTCCGTGCTGCCGCCGACCGACACGGAATCCGTCAGGCCGTCCTCGTCCTGCGCCCCCGTGAGCACGTCGCACAGTTCCTCGGCGCTGACATTCTTGAACCCGGCGGCCCGCAGCCGCGCGGCAACGGTCTGGTATTGTTCTCCCGCAAACGCGGCGGAGCCGCAGGGCATTGCGATTCCGGCGGCTTGTGTGGTGCCCGCGCTCACGGGTTTCCCGCCCGGGCTGTCTTTGGCGGCTGTAACGAGAACAAGCAGGAGGAGGGGAACGCCGATAACCGCAAGCACCCAGAACCACCATCTTTTGAAAATGGGCTTCTTTTTCATAAACGCTTCGGTAATCGCCTGCGTCTGGCCCTTCGCGAAAGCGCCTTGGCTGTCCGCCGCGGCGGTTTGCGCCGCGCCGCAGTCCGAGCAAAATTTAGCGCCTTCGACCAGCTGGGAACCGCAGCTTGCACAGTGAGCCATCACAATACCCCCGCCAATAATCCGGGCAAATCTCCACCAATAGCAATTATAGCATATCCGGTCCGTAAAAACAAGGGGTTTTCGCGGCGCGGAGCAAAATTAATTGAAACCCGCAATCCCTTATGGGTCGCGGGTTTCACGTTGCAGCCATATCGCTCAGGAAGGTGTCGCGGCCGCGATTTTGTAGCCCCGGTAGCTGACCTGCGCGGCGCGAATTTCGATCGGCTGCAGAAGCGCCTCTCCCTTCACGGGGCTCGCGGCGATCCGGTCCACCGTGCCCATGCCGGAGATCACCCGGCCAAAGGCGGCGTAATACCCGTTCATGCGGGGGCTTTCGCCGCTCAATATCACAAAACCGCCGCTCGCCGTATCGTAGGATTCCTCCGGCGGG
>WQTL01000046.1 GCA_009786275.1 Bacillota bacterium
GTCGTCCGTTTCGTTGAAGACGGTGATGGTGTAGGTCAGTTCGTCGCCGGGGCGCAGCAGGGCCGTGCCGGGGCGGTTGGCGATTTTTTCCGCGCGGAAGGGTGGCGGGGGCGGGGGCACTTCGGCCCGCGCCGTGTGGGATACGACGTTGGTCAGGGTGTCCTCCGGGCCGTAGACGGCCCGGTTGACGATGCTCACCTCGCCCTCGGCGATGCCGTCCACCGTGACCCGGAAGCTGAGCTCGATTTCGCTTTGGGCGGCGATGCCGACGGTCCAAAGAATGCTCTTGCTCTCCGCGTCATATACGCCGCCGTTGTCGGCGGAGCCCGGCGCATAGCTGGTTCCCGCGGGGATCGCGTCCAGCACGGGCACGCCCGCCATGGCGTCGTCGGAATAGTTGTATACCGTGATGGTGTAGGTCAGCTCGTCGCCGGGGCTCAAAACGGCGGTTTCGGGGCGGTCGGCGATTTTTTCCGCGAAGAGCTCGGGCTCAACTATCTCGGCGGCCGCCGTATGGCGCACCTGGTTGGTGGGAATGTCGGGGATCACCGCGCCCGGCTCGCCGTAGAGCGCCCGGTTGGTGATGGTCGCCTGGTCGCCTTCGAACTCGTCCACGGTGACGCGGAAGCTGAGCACGATTTCGCTTTGGGCGGCGATGCCGACGGTCCATTTGATGTTCCCGTCCTCCTGCGAGTACACGCCGTCGTGGTCCGCAGAATCTGCCACATAGCTTGTGCCATCCGGGATGACATCCAGCACGGGGACGCCCTCCATCGGACTATCCGTGTTGTTGCTTACGGTGATGAAATAGGTCAGGGTGCTGCCGGGCTGCAGAAGCTCGGTTTCCAGGGGGTCGGCGGATTTTTCCGCGGAAAGCTCGGGGAGCGCCACCGGGTGGAATACCTCGTTGGTCTCCTCTGCCGCGTCGCCGTAGCCGTAAATCAGGGCCCGGTCGTGGATCTCCCCGCCGGCCGCCTCGGGCAGGACCCTCACCTGGAAGGTCAGCTCCGTCAAGCCGAAGGGCAGCGCCTCGATGTTCCACTCCACGCAGTTGGCCGCGGTGATGTACACCCCGTTGCCGATCCCGGTGATGGTGCCCTCCATGAATTGCGTGCCCGGGGGCAGCGTATCCACCACCCGCAGCGCGGGAAGGTCATTCTCGAAGGCGTTGTAGAGGCTGATCTTGTACGTGATGATGTCGCCGACGCGTACCGTGTCGCCGCTGGGCGGTATCGAGCTGAGCAGGTGGCTGTAGACCTCCACGATAACCGTATTGGTGTCCGCCCCGTTCACCTCGGCGGTGTTGTCGACAAGCAGCGAGCGTACGCCTGCCGCCAGGGCCTTCGCTTTCACCCGGAAGGAAATCTCCGCCGTCTCGCCGTTCGGCAGGGAGGCGATGACCCAATCCAGCTTCGTCACCGCGCCGTCCGTTATTGTTTCGGCACAGGTGATGTTCTCGTCCTGCGTGGCGGAGCCCGGCTCATAGGCCATGCCCTCCGGGATAACGTCGGAAACGGGGATATCCGCCGCCGCGCCGCCGCCGTTGGTCACCGTGATGGTATAGGTGACGGCGCCGCCCTGGGCCACGCGTGTCTTATCGGCGGATTTTTCGATGCCGAGGTCGAGCTCGCCCTGTTGGTGCGTGACCGTGTTGGTCGTCCGGGCCTGGCCGCCCTCGCCCGCCTGGGCCTGGTTGCTGATAAAGCGCCTGCCTGTCCCCTCGGGCAGGGGGAGCACCTTCGCCCGGAACGTAATCAGCGCGGTCTGCCCGATTTCCAGCTGGGGGATGGTCCAGGCCAGGCTTTCGCCGTCCGCGTCGCTGTAGTCCACATCGTCGGTGCTCCAGCTGCCGACGGTCAGCAGGGTGAAGCCCGGCACGTATTCCGTGCCCTCCGGGAGGCTATCGAAGACCGGCAGGTCAAATTCGTCGGCGTCGCCGGTGTTTTCCACCTCGATGGTGTAGGTGATGTCCGCGTCCTCCTCCACGGGGCCGGGGGCCGGGTCGGCGAATTTCTCCGCCCGGAGGCTGGTGGCGTACTGATGGTGCGTGACGGCTTCGGTGCTGTAGCCATCCGCCAGCGCGCTGTTGACAAAGTCGCGTCCATCGGGCATGCCGCCGGGCAGCCGGCTCACTTCCGCCTGGAAGCTCACCGTGACGGCGACGCCCGGCGCAAGGCTATCCACCACCCAGCGGAACGCCGTGCCGCTCTCGTCCGCCTCGCCCCGCGCGCCGGCGTCGTCGGATATCGTGCCGGGCGCGTAGACCAGGCCCTCGGGGAGCGTATCCTCAATGACGATGCCCGTCTTCGTTTCGCCTGATAGGTTCGTTACCTGTATGAAATAGGTGATACGGGTGACGGTGCCGTCCGGCTTGCGGGCGCTGACGGTCGCGCCGTCGGGGGGATCCGCGAATTTGACGGCCCCGATATCATGCAGCGCCTGAACATGCCGCACCGTATTGGTATCCTTGCCCTGCACCGAGGCGGTGTTGTCGATGTTGCGGGTGCTCCCCGGGCCGTCCTGCGCGGGGGGCAGGACCTTCACACGGAAGGTCGCCTCAGCCACGGCGTCCACCGGGATCTCGCCGACGATGATCCGCAGGGTGCCGTCCGCCAGCATGTCCCACTTGAAGAGGCCGGCCTTCGCCGCCTCGTCCGCGGGCATAGAACCGATGGGGTCCAGCGCCATGCCGTCCAGTGTGACGGTGGGGGGGTCGGCAATCGTGTTG
>WQTL01000047.1 GCA_009786275.1 Bacillota bacterium
GGCGGTGTTGAAATAACCGGAAGTGCCCTCCGGAAAGATACCGTTGGGAAATTCATCGTTGCTTGCCTGCGCGAAGGGGGTGGTGCCGTTCATTCCCCGGTTGTCGAAGGAGTAGCTCAAAGTTGGGTACGGGTTATTGACGTTATTGCCGTTGGGGACGTTGATGGCGGTCCAGGACGCGTCGTTGTACTGCTCGTACCTGCGGATTTCGTAATCCACGGCGGCGGCGTCGACGGGTTCGCCGTGATTGGGGACGACAGGGTCGCCGGAGACGCCCCCCCTATCCATGGCACCCTCCATAGACATGGCACCTTCCATAGCCATGGCGGCGGCCATGGGGGCTGCGGCGGCCTCGGGAGCCGCGGCGGCCTTGGCAGGCGGTGTGTTCCGCACAATGATGGGCATGTCGGGCTCGCCGGCGCTGAGGTCATCGAGGGCGAGATTGCCGGCGATGAGGTCGCCTGGGTCGGCCTTGGTGGACCGTGCCTGTTGCACAACAAGCGGTATGATGGCGGATAGCGCAATGATAAGCGCCAACAGCCCGCACGCAACACGATGGCGCTTGATAGGCCCCGCTGCCCGCGAAAAGGCAGCTATGATCCGTTTCTTCATATTTTTCAGGCTCCTTCTTTTTTTTCTTCTTTATCTTTCAATGGGCACGTTCCAAAGCCCTACTCTCCGGAGCGTATCTATCATATGGATTTTAGCATACTGTCCCGCTAAACGCAAGCCATCCTGTCGCGCTAAATTGCGTTTGGGAGACTAATTTTTGCCCATTGCCATGATATGGCTTCTGAGCACTGCACTTCGTACCTCGTACTCCCAAGAGGCAGACTTTTCGGGGCTTTATTCCGTTATTTGGTTTGTTTGCCGCCCGCCGCCTTCGGCACCAACCCCGAAAAACATCTCGAACGCGTCCTGCTGCTGTGAAGCGCAAAAAACTGGCAACCACTTTTTTGGGGAGGGAACAGTTCATGCGTTTGACGTGAAATCATCCGCACGCCAAACGCATGAGTAAAGAAACGGCTTTCTTCCGACCCCTTCAAAAACCTTAAAGCACATTAAACTTTTCCCGGAAGAACGCACAGTGATTCCGGGCTTGTTTTCTTGTCTCCGGATGCAAAACCTCCATGCCGCGTGACTTTTTCGCCGTCCGCAAAACATTGAACCAACTCGAATATTTTTTAAATAAACTGTTGACCCGGCAGTACCTGCATGCCTCATACTAAGAACACAGGAAAACCCGAAAGGAGGCACATCATGTCCCAGCCCATCCTGCAAACCCAAGGCCTGACCAAAAAGTACGGCGAATTCCCGGCTCTGGACGGCGTGTCGCTGACATTGCGCGAGGGCGACATCTACGGCCTGGTGGGCCGCAACGGCGCGGGCAAGACCACGTTCTTCAAGTGCGTGATGGGTCTGGCAAAGCCCACCGCCGGCGAGGTCGTCATCGGCGGCGAAAGCGCCGGCCTGCACGCGGCGCGCCGGCAAATCGGCTTCATGATCGGCCTGTCGTTCTTCCCCTACCTGAACCCGAAGGAAAACCTGGAAGTCCTCTGCCGGGTCAAGGGCGTACGGGCGAAGGGCGAGGCGAACCGCCTGCTGAAGCTTGTGGGCCTGGACGGCGTTCGAAAGCCCTTCAAGGCCTTCTCCATGGGGATGAAGCAGCGCCTGGGCATCGCCGGGGCACTGCTGGGCTCGCCCGCCATCGTGGTGCTGGACGAGCCCATCAACGGCCTGGACCCCCAAGGGATCATCGACATGCGCTCGCTCATCCTGGACGTCCACAAGCAGTCCGGCGCGACCTTTATCATCTCCTCGCACATTTTGAGCGAGCTGGACCTGGTGGCCACGCGCTTCGGCTTCATCGACGGCGGCGTACTGCGCAAGGAGATTTCCCACGAGGAATTGCACGAGCATACCAAAAAGTCCCTGATCGTGGAGGTCAATGACGCGTATAGAGCCCTGCTGATTTTGCAGAGGGAGCTCAATACCGGGGACATCGCGATGGACGGTAACCGGCTGACGCTGACCTCTCATCTCGACGAGCCGAACCGGATCGCCCGCGCGCTGCTTGCCAACGGCGTGGAATTGACCGAGCTTCATCGGCAGGAAACGACACTCGAGGAATATTTCATCAAACTGGTGGGAGGTGACCAAAATGCTTAACTACATGCGCGGCGAACTCTACCGCCTGCTGCACAAGAAGAGCCTGTACCTCTTCTTCGGCGCGCTGGCGCTGGGCTATGCCCTGGTGGCCTTCATCCGCTCCGGTAGCTTCGGGGAGGAATCGCTCCTGGGCGACGCGGCGAATTTCTTCGGCTATCTGCCCGCACTGGCCGGCGGCTTCCTCTTCGCGGCGGTGTATACCGACGACCTGAGCGCGAAAAGCCTGGCGACCCTCGTGGGCTTCGGCATGGGCAAGGCGAAAATCGTGCTGTCGAAGCTCCTTCTGATGGCGCTGTCCGGCGCGGCGATCTTCGGGCTGGCGCCGCTGTTCCACTGCGGGGTATACGCGGCGCTGGGCTGCGCGGTCAACAGCGGAGCGCTGGCCACGCTTTACGCCCTGGCGCTGCAATCCCTCCTGGCGGCGCTGGGCTATGCGGCACTGGCGGGCATCATGGTCTACGGCCTGCAGCGCGCGACCTTCGCCTTCGTGCTGTACATCCTGCTGGCCTTCGGCATCGTGGGCGGCCTGCTGGCGACGGTACTGAAAATGTTCCTGCCG
>WQTL01000048.1 GCA_009786275.1 Bacillota bacterium
AGGGCGTCCACGGCCTGCACCTGCACACCCGCAGATTGCAGGGCCTCAATGACGCCCCGCGGGTATTCCGCCGCGCCTGTGACCACCGGCATGGGGTCGATGCGCTGGGTGTTCACGATGAGCTTGCCGCCCGGCTTGAGGAACGGCAGCCAGCGCGCGGCCTCCAGCTGCTCGAAGGCGAGGATGTAGTCGGCCTCGCCGGCGTCGACAATGGGAGAGGCGATGGCTTCGCCGAATTTCACATAGGTGACCACGGAGCCGCCGCGCTGGCTCATGCCGTGGACCTCGCTGACCTTGACGTCATAGCCCTGCGACAAAAACGCCGCGCCCAGCAGCCGGCTGGCCAGGAGGGTCCCCTGCCCGCCCACGCCGACGATCATGATGGAGGTTTGGTTCATGTGTGTTCCTTTCATGCCCAAAAGCTTTCGTATGTTGCGTAAATTGGGGATTCTTCACTTAAATTGAATTCTGCCGGGCAGAGATTTATCCGGTACATGCTATGCTCCACCTGACCATAGCGCACGTCCCGCGCGCGGTTGAAATGATACATGTCCTTGGCCATATAGTCAAAATATGATTTTTCTTTCATCCGCGCTTCGGCATTTTGGCGCAACGGCGCGCCTTCCGCTAACCCCTGCCGGAGCTCCGGCGCGGAAAGAACGCAGCCCACCTCGTCCGTCACATACACATCCCACGAGGGGTCAAGCATAATCCAGCAATCCTCCTCCGGCAGCCAAACCTGTACCACTACGTGATTTTCATCTCTGTATACCTTGGGGAAGCACCACAACGCGTAGGCTCTTACGCCCACGGCCAGCAGGCATTCGCTGAGGATAATCGAAAGCATCATACAGTTCGGACCTGTCCCCGACTTGTCAAAGAACCAGTCCAACAGCCCTTGCGCGTGCCATTCCACGTCCTCCGGCAGATTGGGATTGCCGTGTTTCGTGTGCGCGCACAGCCAGTGCATCAGCTTTAAAGCGCGCGCCTGCGTATCGCCTATCCCAGCGATCTCGTTCAGGCCCCAAGTCTTGTCCAGTTCTTTCAGCCTCGGATCATCGAAATCATAGGTGAACTCGATGTCAGTCGCGTCTTCGTGGGCAAAGTTATTATCTTCGGCCAACAAAGCGTAGTAGTTCATTTTGTCTCCACAGCCGCAACACAGCACGAACAGCAACGCGAGCGCGGCGCACAAGTATTTTTTCATTCGATCGCCCCGATCCTGCACATCTGCGCGCACATGCCGCAGCCCACGCACTGGGTGGGGTTGATGGAGGCCCGCTTGTCCTTCATGCTGATGGCCGGGCAGCCGATTTTCATGCACTGCTTGCAGCCGACGCAGTTCCCGTTGATCTTCAGCGCGGGCTTGGGTTTCACGGATTTCAAAAGCGCACAGGGGCGGCGGGAAATCACCACGGCGGGGCCGTCGCTGTCAAGGGCCTGCTTGACCGCGATTTCCGTGGCGGCCATGTCGTAGGGGTCGGTTACAATAACCGTGGGGATGCCCACGGCGCGGCACAGGGCCTCCAGATCGACGGAGGCCGTGGGGTCGCCCTTGAGGGTGAGGCCCGTCGTCGGGTTCTGCTGGTGGCCCGTCATACCGGTGATGCTGTTATCGAGGATGATCACCACGGAATTGCTCTGGTTGTAGGCGATGTCAATCAGCCCCGTGATGCCCGAATGGATGAAGGTGCTGTCGCCCAGCACCGCCACGGCTTTGGAGGCCTCCTCCGGCCGCACCCGGTTGCGCCCGTGCAGGCCCGAAACCGAGGCCCCCATGCACAGGGTGGTGTCCAGCATTTGCAGGGGCGGCAGGGTCCCCAGGGTGTAGCAGCCGATGTCGCCGCTGACGAATACGTTGAGCTTCTTCAATGCGTAGAAGAGGCCGCGGTGCGGGCAGCCGGGGCAGAGGACCGGCGGGCGATTGGGCAATTGACAATTGACAGTTGACAGTTGACACTTGTCTTCGCCCAGGATGGCTTTCTTGATCAAGTTTTGCGAAAGCTCGCCGCACAGGGGGAAGGTGTCCTTCCCATGCACGCGTAAACCCAGCGATTTGCAGTGCTGCTCGAGGTAGTCGTCTAAATCCTCAATGACATAAATATTCTCGCACTTGGCGCAGAAGTCCATGATCAGCCGCTCGGGCAGGGGGTAGACGCAGCCCAGCTTGAGATAGCTCGCGCCCGCGCCCAGGGCCTCTTCGGCGTACTGGTAATTGATGCCAGAGGCGATTACGCCGATTTTTGTTTCGTTATACTCTATTGTATTAAAAGCGCAGGTTTCGGCCCATTCGCGCTGCGCGGCGACGCGCTGCTCGACGATCTCGTGCCGCGCGCGGGCCATGGCGGGCATCATGACGTACTTGCCCGGGTCCTTCGCGTAGGGCTTCAGGTCCGGCGCGGCGCGCTCGCCCGGCTCCACCAGGCTGCGCGAATGCGAGACCCGCGTGCTCAGGCGAAGCAGCACGGGGGTATCGAACTGCTCTGACAATTCAAAGGCCAGACGGGTGAACTCCTTGCACTCGGCGGAATCCGCGGGCTCGAGCATCATGATCTTGCTTGCCCGGGCGTAGTGCCGGGAATCCTGCTCGTTCTGGCTGGAATGCATGCCGGGGTCGTCCGCCACGGCGGCCACGAGGCCCGCGTTCACGCCGGTGTAGCCGGCGGTGAAGAGCGGGTCGGCGGCGACGTTGAGGCCCACGTGCTTCTGCCCGGAAAAGGCCCGCGCACCC
>WQTL01000049.1 GCA_009786275.1 Bacillota bacterium
CACGAAGCGCACATGCTCTTTCAGCGCAGCGCGAACCTGCTTTACATGATTCTCGCTGTAGCCCAGGCCGAGCAGCCGCTCTTTCGGACAGTTATCAAGCTTTCCGACAGAATTGTAGCCGTCCGCAATCAGTTGCCGCCTGATGCACTCATGCAGCCCATACAGCTCCGCCGTTGGCATTTTGGTGTTCCAGTAAACAAGCTTCATTTCACGCCGCATCGTCGTCACCCCGATTCCTCAGCGTATGCGGCACAACCGGCCTCGGCGGTCTGCCGCGCTGCCATTCCAGAACGCGGCGGTCGAAATCCCGATGCGCTTTCCAGCCCTCGGTGAAGCTGATGGAGTAATCGTAGTCCTCCCGCACCTGAGAGCGTTCCAGCGTGACGTAGCGCCAGAAGTGATTGAGGTCTTGCCCCAGCGCGATGATGTTGCCGGGCACGGGCATTTTGCGAATAATGCGGTAGTTTTGATAGTATTCGGGCGCGGCCTCCGGCGCGATGGTATCTCCCGTGCGCTGGCATTCCTCCGCGAACGCGGAATGGCAGCGCTTCGTGCCGCCGATTTCGGCTATATCGTCAGTCACGTAGCGGCATACCTTTACGAACTGCTGGCCGTTGGCCTCTGTGATAACAATGCTGCCCCCGTCAGGGAGCGGAAACAGCGTATTGCCGTCCGTGTCAATGAAGCGAATTTGTTTGGGCGGCTTGGGGGGCCGCTTAAACCACTTTAACAGCTTATCTTTCATTTTCTTTTCCACCCTTCGTTTTTAGCTGCGCCCGGATTGCCTCAACGCCGGGCTTCACCCAATCGGGCGCTTTAGCGGGGTCAAGGATACCGAGAACATCCGGCCTGCGCCAATTTGATTTATCGCCGGAGTACACGTCATAGCCATATACAGCGGAACCACGAGCGTTCGCCGCCGCGCCGAAGCCCCCGGAAACGTATACGATTTGATATGCCACGTTGCGGTATTCGGGCCTTAGCGCAGAGGGCCGCATGACGACGACACGGCCATGGAGATCGGCTTCTATGCCTTCCGATGGCAGGCAATGTTCCTTTCCGAATACCTCCTGCGGCTCGCCGTAAAGCGCACGATCTGTTCGCACCTGGTCAACCTGACCTTGCACTCTTTTCAGAAATTCGTCCACTGCTTCCAGATAGTCATCGCTGCCGACAACTTCCACAAGCCGTTCCGCCACGAAGGCGGGATTGCCCTCGCAGTATGCTACCATATACGGCGTTTCAGTGCTATCCGGGTCGAGCAGGAGCAGCACCTCTTGTTCGCCGATGTGCATCGCAAACCGCACTTCAAAGCCGTTGACTGTGCGTTTTTCATCTGCCATTTTGGTTTCCTCCAAGTCGATAGCGATTTGGCAAGCGCCCGCCGTACTCGCTGTACAGCGGTTCGATGGCGATGACCCCGGCCTGTTCCAGCCTGTGCAGATTGCGGCTCACGGTCTTGCGGGTCATGCCGATGGCCTCGGCAATGTGCCGCTGGGGGATGATGATCTGGTCGTGGTCGTCGGTAATGTCCCGCAGAATCAATAGCAGCAGCTTGGCCGTCACAGGCGTGGCGGCGGCGCAGGGGCGGTAGTTTTCCAGTTTGTTCATGTTGTGTAAATTCCTCCTTGTGTTTTTTTCTGAGAATAGGCGCATACTATGGTCGTAGCGGATTGATTGTCAGCCAAGATGATTTTTGCTGGATACAATCGGAAAAATCCACTACTAGGCGGGGGAAATCCCCGCCATTTTTATTTCCCGAACGGGTGGTGGGGATGTAAAGAGCGGAGAGCAGCCGCAAAGCCGCCCCCCGCTTAGGTTTCTTCTTGCTGCTATTTGAGTGGCAATACGCCAAGTGCCAGCCCCAGGAGTGTCAGGGCCGTGAACAGCGGCACGGCTATCATGGAGCCAATGGCGGTTAGAATTGTCACGAAAGTTCCTCGCTTTCTGCGGGTTCCTCGTCTTTGCCGCGCTTGCGCAGCCAGAGCACGGCCCCGCCCGCGAGGATCAGCACCACCAGCGCAATGACGACGATGGTCTTGCTGTCGCCCGTCTTGGGCAGCGGCGCACTTGGCCCCACGGGAACTTCGGGTTCTTCTTCCTCCACGGGTTCGCCGGGGATGCGCTCGTTGGTGACTTCCAGCAGCACCACGGAGCCGTCCTTGCCCACGATGGCCGTCAGCACTTCCTCGCTGCGGTTGTAACCTACAGGGGCCGACAATTCGCGAATTTCGTACTCGCCGAAGGCCACATCCTTGAAGATGGCATAGCCGTCCTTGCCGGATTTGGCTTCAGCGATCAACTTGCCGTCCTTGTACAGGCCGAACATCGCGCCCTCCAAGGGCTTCCCGGTTTCCTTGTCAATTTTGAGAACCCGGATTTCGCCCTTGGCGAGCTGGTTGGCGATCCTGAGAATGCTTTCAGCGCCCGCCGCGATGGTTATGGTCTGCGCCGGGGCGAGGATATAGCTGGAGGTGATGTCGGACTTCTGCTCGGTGATGGTGTACGTGCCCACGGGCAGGTCTTTCAGGACGATCACGCCGTCCTTGTCGGTCTTGGCCTCAAATTTCACCTCGCCGTTGACGGTCTTGCCGACGATGGTAAATGGCACACCTTCCAGGGGCATGTCCAGACCCTCAAAGGTCTTGACGATGCGCAGGCTCCCGCGCTGGAGCTTGTTCTCAATTTTGAGTTCGGCGGTCTTGTCTGCCACAACGGTCACGGTCTGCGCC
>WQTL01000050.1 GCA_009786275.1 Bacillota bacterium
ATCACCCGGGCGCAGGCCTCGTCCAGGGCGCTCTGCGCCAGCTCGCCGCTTTCCAGGGCCTCCAGCAGGGGCTGCCTGTGGAAATCGGCGCTGTCGGGCATTTCCAAATCCAGCCCGGCGGCCACGCCCTTCACCCGGTCGCTCACCGCGCCCCAGTCGGAGACCGCCGCGCCGTCGAAGCCCCACTCCTCCCGCAGGATATCCGTCAGCAGGCGCTTGTTCTCGCAGCAATAGATGCCGTCGAACAGCCGGTTGTAGGCGATCATCACCGTCCAGGGGTCCGCGCGCTTGACGGTCTGCTCGAAGGAGGGGAAATAGATCTCGCGCAGCGCGCGCTCGTCCACCACGGACTGCGAGGTCATGCGGCGCTTCTCCTGGTTGTTGGCCGCGAAGTGCTTGATGCTCACGCCTACGCCCTTGCTCTGCACGCCCTGGGTATAGCTCACGGCCAGCTCGGCGGAGAGGTACGGGTCCTCCGAGAAGTACTCGAAGTTGCGCCCGCACAGCGGCGAGCGTTTGATGTTCACCGCCGGGCCCAGCAGCACAGAAAGCTGCGCCGCGCGGCACTCGCCGCCCAAGGTTTCGCCCAGCTGGCGCAGCAAGGCCCTGCTGAAGGAGGCCGCCGTGCCCGCCGCCGTGGGGAAGCACACGGTCTGCACGCTTTTGCCCAGCCCCTGCGCGCCGCCCGCGCCCTCCTGCTTGCGCAGGCCGTGGGGGCCGTCGGCCACCATGATGTCCGGCAGGCCCAGCCGCTCGATGGGGTAGGTGCGCCACGCCCCCACGCCTTTGATCAGGCAGATTTTTTCGTCCAGTGTCAGCCTCCCGGCCAGGTTCCTCGCTTCTTCGCGCATGGGATCACTCCGTTTCTAGATATTAGACTTTAGATGTCAGATATTAGATACTTTGCGGAAACAACTACAAAGGCTCCCCCTTGGGGGAGCTCCCGCGCAGCGGGTGAGGGGGTAAATTCTCACGCCGCTTTCACCCGGTTTGTCGCCACCAAATCCACCCCCGTGCCGCACACGTCGGCCACGACGATATCGCCGATGGCCACGGGCGCTTTGACGTTCACCCCACGGGTGGCCCGGGCGCAGTCCATCAGCAGGCGCTTGGGCACGGGCCCGGCGGATTTCACGCTCACCAGGGGCGCCGCGCCGCCCTCCACGCGCACGGTGGAGTGGAAGCTCCTGGTCGGGTTGGTGATCTCCGCCTCGGCGTAGGCCAGCCCGCGCTTGCAGGTGTGCCCGGTGACGTTCTCGATCCCCCCGGCCTCGTTCAGGTCGACATGCAGCTCGCAGCCCATGGGGCATGCCACGCAAATGATGTTTCTGGTCATTTTTCTACCTCCGAGTAGATGATCATCGCCGCAAAAAGACTCATTGCTACGCTAAACTTTATTGTCTGCACTTGAATGTCATCGCCCGCCATCTCCAGAAAATAATTCACCTGATTTTCGACTGCATCACCAGTCATAGCGCTAATAATTTTCACTTTCATTCTATCACCTCCACTATCAGTTCCGCCCCCGCCGGCAGCGCCTGTAGCTGCTCCGGTTTCACGGCGATCTCCTCCATCTCGCTGGGCGCGAGGCGCGGCCGCTTGCGCTTGGCCAATACCTGATCTCCCGCGCATAATTGCACGGAGGCGTTTTTATGTACGTCGCCCACGCGGAAGTACAGCTTCACGGGCTCGCCCACATGGCGGTTCACGCGCTGCGGCACGATGTAGCGCACCCCGTTGACGGCCTTTGTATTCACATAGTCCGGGTCCGGATCGGTGTTGCCTTGAATATACCTTGCCGCGCCCGCCCCCGCCAGCTGGCTTTCCAGGGTGACGTAGTCCACCAGGTCGTGCACGTGCAGCACATTCCCGCAGGAGAAAATCCCGGGGACTTCCGTTTCGCGCGTCTCGTTCACAATGGCTCCGGCGGTGATCATGTCAATCGATATCCCCGCCCCGCGTGTCAGCTCGTTCTCGGGGATGAGCCCCACGGAAAGCAGCAGCAGGTCGCAGGGGACATACTCCTGCGTGCCGGGGATGGGCCTGCGGTTCTCGTCCACGTAGGCCACGGTGACGCCCTCGAGCCGTTCTTTTCCGTGCACGTCGATCACCGTGCAGCTCAGCCGCAGGGGGATATCGAAGTCGTCCAGGCACTGCACGATGTTGCGCGTCAGCCCGCCGGAGTAGGGCATCAGCTCGCAGACCATCTTGACTTTCGCGCCCTCGAAGGTCATGCGCCGCGCCATGATCAGGCCGATGTCCCCGGAGCCGAGGATCACGGCCTCCTTGCCGGGCATCCAGCCGTCCATGTTGACGTACTTCTGCGCCGTGCCCGCGCTGAGAATCCCCGAGGGCCGCGTGCCCGCGATGTTCAGCGCGCCGCGGGGGCGCTCCCTGCAGCCCATGGCCAGCACGACGGCTTTGGCCTTCAGCTCCAGCAGGCCGTCGGTTTTGTTCACCGCCACAACGCCGTGGAACCCCTCGCCCGCCTGCACGTCCAGCACCATGGTATCCAGCTTGACCTTGATGCATTTACTGGCCTCCACCAGTTCGATGAACCGTCCGGCGTATTCCGGGCCCGAAAGCTCCTCCTTGAAGTAGTGCAGCCCGAAGCCCGTATGGATGCACTGGTTGAGTATTCCGCCCAGGGTCACGTCGCGCTCCAGGATGAGGATTTTCGTCACGCCGTTCTTCTCGGCCTCCAGGGCCGCCGCCATGCCCGCGGGCCCCCC
>WQTL01000051.1 GCA_009786275.1 Bacillota bacterium
CGACGAGGTGCTGGCCGAGCTCACCGACACGACCGCTCTGGACGCCGAGGCCGCCGCGCTCGCCCAGGAGGTCGAGGTTGTGGCCGAGCTCACACGCAAAGCCGTGGAGGAAAACGCCCGCGCGGCCCTGGATCAGGACGATTACAACGCCCGCCGCAACGCACTGCTCGACCGCCATGCCGCCGCCACCGCGCGGCAGGCCGAGGTCGAAGCCGCCCGCCAGCAGCGCCGCATGAAGCAGGTCAACATCACCCGGTTCCTGCAAACCCTTTCACAGCAAGAAAATCTCGTGACCGAGTTCGACGAGGAGCTATGGTATTTGGCCGTGGATCGCGTGGAGGTTTTCGAGGGCGGGCGGCTGCGCGTGGTGTTCCGGGATGGCGCGACGGTGGATGTACCGGGTGAAAAATAGCGCTGAAAGCCGCAGTTCCCCGCCATGGGGCCTGCGGCTTTTTTCGGCGTTTCAGGGGCGAAATCCCTGGAATTGCCGCTCCGTTGCGATAGTATAATACAATCGCACGGAAACCGTACCATCACAACGGAAAAGGACACCGTTCGATTGTATCAAACGGTGTCCTTTGATATGGAGGCGCCACCCAGACTCGAACTGGGGGTAAAGGTTTTGCAGACCTCTGCCTTACCACTTGGCTATGGCGCCGGCGCGTGTTTCCTATGATATGCCCCCAGCCCGGATATTATAGCCGATTCCCCGCGGCCTGTCAAGACATTTTTTTTATTTCCGGGCTTGTTTTTGCCGTGAGGGCGTGCTATAATGACACGGAAGTAAAGGAAATGGAGGCGAGTTTGTGAAACATATGAAGCGGCTGACGGCGGTTTTGCTGGCGATGGTCCTGGCCCTGGGGATCCTGGCGGTCCCCGCGGCGGCGGGCGCGGAGCCCGGTTACGAGGATGCCCTGCCGGTGGTCCTGGTGCATGGCATTTTCCAGTCGGAGGTATTCTTGCAAAACGCGGAAACGGGCGAATGGGAGAAGGACGGCGAGGGGAAACGTATCCAGGCCTGGCCGCCCAAGGTGGACATCATGGCGCTGCTGCCGCCGGTGATCCTGCCCCTGCTGGCCAGCCTGCTGCTCCAGCACGACATCTGCCTGACAAAGAAGCTGGGCGAGGCCGTGCTGACAGCCCTGGACGGGATCAGTTGGAAAGCGGACGGCATGCCGAAGCAGAACCTGCAGGTGCGCCGTTTCGTGGACAAAAACGGCAAGCCCATGAGCATCAAGGAACTGGAGGACGCCGGCGACGCGGAGGGCAAGGCGTACATCTACAGGACCCTGCCGCTGGAGGAGGTCTCCAAAAAAATCGGCGAGGACAAGGTCTACTTCTTCGCCTACGATTCCCTGGGCAACCACGAGAAAATCACGGGTGAGCTGCTGGATTTCATCAAGGGCGTCAGCGCGAAGCACGGCAACTCCCAGGTGAAGATCATCCCCATCAGCCTGGGCGGCACCCTGGCCAACAGCCTGATCGACTATTACTATGACAGCGACCTGAAGACCGCCGGCCCCGGGGGCAAGCCCCTGCTCCACAGCGTGATCTACGTCATCCCGGCCCTGGACGGCTCCCGCATCGCCGGGGACGTCTTCCTGAAGCAGCTGGGCACGGGCAATTCATACGGGATAGAGGGCTACAAGGACCTCTACCGCGATATGTTCCCCCTGCTGGTGGACGGCTACATGGGCCCCCTGATCAACATCCTGCTGCGCCTGTTCCCGAAGCGCATGCTGCTGAACCTGATAGACGGCGTGCTGGACGTCCTCATAAGCAAGCTGGTCAGCTACTCCACCACCCTGTGGTCCCTGGTGCCCAGCGGGGATTACCCCAAGGCGCGGGAGATGTGGCTCATGGACGACGCCCACGCCGAGGTGCGCAGGCAGACGGACAGATATTACCAGGCGCAGCTGCATTCCCGGGACAACGTGCTGGAGATGAAGGCGGACGGCGTGCACGTCTACGATGTCGTGGAATACAACGAGCTGCTCTACTCCATCGCGGGCTCCTATAAGAGCGTGAACAGCGATACACTGATCCAGGTGGACTCCGCCTCCATGGGGGGCACCGCCGTCATGCCGGGCGAAGCCCTGTCGGCAAGCTACGTGCCCCAAAAGCCCTACTGCACCATCGCGGCGCACAAGCACTATGACGGCGACACCCTGGCGAACAGCACCCTGGACGCCTCCACCGGCATCCTGCCCGAGCACACCTGGTACTTCAAGGACGCCAACCACGAACGCACCGGCCGCAACGACGTGGTGCTGGGCCTGGTGTCCATGCTGGCCACCGCCGACGACTACGTGGACGTGCACACCTATGAGGCGTGGCCGCAGTTCAACTACGGCCGCGTGCCAGGCGACCTGAAGAACAGAATCAACGACGCGAAGAAGGCCGATACCTCCGTTTTTTCGGCCGAGGACAAGGCCGCGCTGGAAGCCGCCCTGGCCAAGGCCGAAAAGACCCTGGCGAGCACCGTGGTCGTCCCCGGGGAATACGAGGCCGCCCTGGCCGCCATGGACGCCATCATGGTCAAAACGGGCCTGCGCGCCGCCCCGTCGAAGCCCGACCTGACGGAGACCGTGCTGAGCGCCGTCCTCGGCTTCCTCAGTGAGGCCCTGTATTACGCCTACGGCCCGCGCGGGTTTATCGACCCCATCTGGCGGATCTGGTGCAACTGAGAGTTGTGCCACCCCCCGGCCTGCGGCCACCCCCCTCTTGCAGAGGG
>WQTL01000052.1 GCA_009786275.1 Bacillota bacterium
TCGCTCTGCCGCAGGCCCAGGGCGCCGGGCTTGACGGGCAGGGGCAGCCGCTCGTGCAGGAGGCGTCCGCCGTCGCAGAGCGCCGCGCTGGTGGTGTAATTGCTGGTGTCGATGCCGAGGGTGATCAAGGTTTCTCCTCCCTTGCGATGGAGCCCAGCACCCCGTTGATGAATTTCGGCGCGTCCTCGTCGCCGTAGAGCTTCGCCAGCTCCACGGCCTCGTTGATGCTGGCCCCCACGGGGATATCCTCGAAATAGAACATCTCGCACACCGCCAGGCGCAGCAGCGCGTGGGAGGTACGCGAGATGCGGTTAAGCTTCCAGCCCTTCAGGCGCTTCGCGATGGTTTCGTCGAGTTCCTCTAAATGATCGGCGGCGGTTTCGGCCAGGCGCAGGGCGAGCTCGTCCGCCGTGGGGGGATCATCGCCCTCACAGGCGCGCTGCGCCAAGTCCGCGATGCTTTCCTCCGGCTGGAAGGAGAGCTCGAACAGCAGGGCGAAGGCTTTTTCGCGGGAGGCGCGGCGGTTGGATGGCATATGGTTTTATTACTCCCAAACATGATTTAGACTGATCTTGCGCAAACAGACGCGAAGCGCCTAAAAGTCCGCGCCGGCGATTTTCAGGTTCACGCGGGCGACGGCCCTGCCGGCCATGTCCTGCATGGCTTTTTTCACGGCGGTCTGCGCCTGGCAGGACAGTGTGGTGATGTTCACGCCCGCCTTGACGCGCAGGGTCATCTCTATTACCAGCTCCGCGCCGGCCTGCGCGAGCTTGACGAAGCGCAAGTCCCCCCTCTTATGCAGCAGGCGCGCGGCATTGCCCGGGCGGGGCACCAGGGCCGTGACGCCCTCCACCTCCCGCACGGCGGTGGCCGCGATGGCCGCCAGCACCTCCTCGGAAATCACAATCCCGACCTTCTCGTCGTCCGGGCCGTGTGGATCCATAGACGCGCTCCTTTCTTCCTTCCATGTCAGTATACCACATGCCGATGAAATACTCAATGCCTTTTTTGTTAAATTTCATGTGGAATTTTTCGGCACGTCCGGAAAAACCCCTTGCAAAAAACGCGCAAAGCTGATATAATGGATTTTAGATGTCAGACTTTAGACATTAGACTGGGATGTTGGGTCTAATCTCTAAAATCTAACATCTACTGTCTAAATGAGGAGGATATTCATTTTGCCACAGACCTATGACGCCGCCATCGTCGGCGCGGGGGTGACGGGCGCCCTGACCGCGCGGGCCCTCAGCCGCTACGACCTGCGCGTGGCGCTGATCGAACGCCTGCACGACGTAGCCCAGGGCGCGACCAAGGCCAACAGTTCCATTGTCCACGCGGGCTTCGACGCGAAGTCCGGCACCCTGAAGGCCAGGATGAACGTACGCGGCAACGCCATGATGGAGGAGACCTGCGCCGCGCTCCACGTGCCGTTCAATCGGTGCGGCTCGCTGGTGGTGGGCTTCACGCCCGAGGAGCTGCCCGTGCTGGAGGAGCTCAAAGCGCGGGGCGAGGCCAACGGCGTGCCCGGGCTGCGGATTCTCAGCCGGGACGAGCTCTTGGAGATGGAGCCCAACGTGAACCCGGAGGCTGCCGGGGCGCTGTACGCCCCCACGGGCGGCATCGTGTGCCCCTACGAGCTGTGCATCGCCGCCACGGAATGCGCGGCGGGGCAGGGCGTGGACTTCTACCGGGACTTCGACGTGCGGGAGATCGCCCAGGAGGCCGGGGGCTTCACGCTGCGCGGCGCCGCCGGGGAGGAGATCAAGGCGGGGATCGTGGTCAACGCGGCCGGCGTGCACGCGGACGACATCTCCCGGCTCATCGGGGACGACAGCTTCTCCATTCACGCCCGCAGGGGGGAGTACTTATTGCTGGACAGCGCCCAGAAGGGCGTGGTGAACCATACGATTTTCCAGTGCCCCACGAAGATGGGCAAGGGCGTGCTGATCACCCCCACGGTGCACGGCAACGTGCTGGTGGGCCCCTCGGCGGAGAATATCGACGACAAGCTGGACCTTGCCACCACGGATTGGGGCCTGCGCAACGTGCAGAGCACCGTGGCGCGCTCGGTGCCGAACTACAGGATACGCGACGTGATCACCTCCTTCTCGGGGCTGCGCGCCGTGAGCGACAAGGACGAGTTCATTCTGCGGCCCAGCGCCGTGAACCCGAGGTTCATCCAGGCGGCGGGGATCGAATCCCCCGGGCTTTCGGCGGCGCCCGCCATCGGCGAGTTCGTGGCCGAACTGGTGATCGCCGCCATGGATGAAAAGCCCGCCGTGAAGGCCGATTGGAACCCCGGCAGGCGGGAGCCCGTGCGCATCGCGGAGCTGAGCGCGGAAGAGCGCAAGGCGAAAATCGCGGAGAACCCGCTGTATGGGCGCATCATCTGCCGCTGCGAGAACGTGAGCGAGGGAGAGATCGTCGACGCGATTCACGCGCCCGCCGGTGCGAGGGACGTGGACGGCGTGAAGCGGCGCACCCGCGCGGGCATGGGCCGCTGCCAGGGCGGCTTCTGCGGCACGAAGGTGCTCGAGATCCTCAGCAGGGAGCTGGATTTGCCGCCCGACGCCATCACGAAATTCGGCGGCGGCTCGAAGATTTTGATTGAGAAGACGAAGTAGGGGGATAAATTCTTGGATTATGAATTGATTGTCATCGGCGGGGGGCCCGCGGGCATGGCGGCGGCCCTGGAGGCCGAGAAGAACGGCGTGACGAAAATCCTCATCCTGGA
>WQTL01000053.1 GCA_009786275.1 Bacillota bacterium
TCTTCCTCGGCATTTCGGTATACCCCCTTTTTCTTTGAGTATACCACAGTTTCTTGTTTTGTGCAAGCAATAGTATTTACGGGATACTAGGTAAATCAGGGTTTTGCGCAGTCTTTTTTTCATGGATGCTCCTAAATTGTATGTTTATTCGGCGTAGGGGCGGCAACCTGCCGCCCGCAATTCCTACGGTCGCCGTCAGGATGCCCCCCTTGGGTGTCCGGTGCGCAGCGCCGAGGGGGTGTCCGCAGCGCGGCTACCCGCTATGCGCTGACAACCTCGCCAGTATCTCCGCCCACCGTGCCTCATAGCTCTCGTGCCCCGCCAAATCCGCCTCGAACCCCAGCTTGAGATACGTTTTGATGGCGGGCAGTCGCTCGTCCTGGGTCTCCAGCACGGCGCTGGCATTGCCCTCCCGGCGCATCTGGTGCAGCGCCGCCAGGGACACCCAATAGCCCAGGCCCTGCCCCCGCGCCCCGGGCAGAACCGCAACATAGTGCAGGTATCCCGTGCCCGGCGGCCATTTTTCGCGCTGCCACGCGGCGGCTACGGCCGCGGGCGAACCCTCTTGCTCCAGGAAGAGAATGCGCTCGGGCCGGAATGCGGGCTCGGCGCGCATTTTTTCGCCGAAGGCAAAGTCGCGCCCGAAGGCCGTGTTGACGATATGCTCCCACGCGGCGGGGCCCCATGCCTCCTCGAAGGCGCGCAGGCTTACGCCGGTTGGAAGCGCAAGAGGGGGCAAGGCTCCTAAGCCCCGCCGCATGACGAGGCTCGGCAGGCCCGCGCCCGTGTTATTGCCGGATATCCTCATATTCCGCGACCTCTAAACCCATGATCTTCATGCGCTGCGCGGTGGCCTCCTGGTTGCTGCTGCCGCTGCCCGATACCATGTGCAGGCGGAGCTTCGCCCCTTTGGGCAGCAGGGCCAGGGCGCTGTTCATGGGCGGCGCGATGTGGCCGGCCCACACGGGCGCGAAGACATGCGCGCTTTCGCATTCGCTCAACGTCTGCGCGGGCTCCACGATGGGCAGCCCCGCCCCCTTGAGCGCCTTGAGGCAGCCCGCGGTGTAGGCCGCGAATTTGCCCGGCTTTTTCGCCGGCACGATCTCGCAGGTCTCCAGCGCGTTTTCCCGGGCGAATTCCTCGGCCAGGCGCTTCGTGTTGCCGGTGAAGGAGTAGAACAGTACCAGTTCGCTCATGATCGTTACCTCTTTTCTAAGCGTAACATCTCCGCCAGGGCGGATTCCCACGGCGGAAGGGGTTCGTAGCCGGCTTCGATGAGTGCTCTATGGGATAGCCGCGAGTTCTTCGGCCTTTGCGCTGTTTGAGGATACGCGCTCGATGGGATTTCCACCACCTTGCAGTCCAGCCCGGCGAGCTCGAATATCTTCGCCGCGAAGGCGGCCCAGGAGCATTCGCCCGCGTTGGCGGCGTGGTAGACCCCCCTGACGGGCCGCGCTGCCATGCCGCACAGCAGGCGGGCCAGGTGCGCGGTATAGGTCGGCGCGCCAACCTGGTCGTCGACGACCCTCAGTTCCGTGCGTCCGGCCCCCAGGCGCAGCATCGTCTTGACGAAATTGCCGCCGTGGTTGCCGAACACCCACGAGGTCCGCACGATCATGTATTGCTCACACAGTGCCTGCACCGCCCGCTCCCCCGCCAGCTTCGTAACGCCGTAGACGTTCAGGGGATTGGGCGCATCGTCAACCTCCCAGGGCCTGCCTCCGCTGCCGTCGAAAACATAATCCGTGCTGACATAAATCATCCATACGCCCGCGCCGGCGCAATATTCCGCCGCGTAGCCCGTCCCAAGCCCGTTGACGGCCCGCGCCCGCTCCGGCTCGGCCTCGGCCTTATCTACCGCGGTGTATGCCGCGCAGTGGATCACGCAATCGGGCGCGGCTTTCTCCAGGGCGGCGAGGGCGGCGTCCCGATCGGTGAGGTCGAAGTCCTCAATGTCAACCCCGATGGCGTCCCAGCCGCGATTGCGGGCTTCCAGGACGACGTCGTGGCCCAGCTGGCCGTTCGCGCCGGTGATGAGGATGCGCACAATCACACCTCCATCCCAAACACAATCTCCGCGTCCTCCCAAAGAGGCGCATTCGCATCCTTCGCCGAAAGCACCGGCGCCTTTAGGCCCCAGGCAATGCCGAACGCCGGGTCGTCCCAGCGGACTGACCGGTCATGCGTGGGCGAATACAACGCATCCACCTTGTAGAACACCTCCACGCCGTCCGTCAGCGTGACGAAGCCGTGCAGGCAGCCCCGGGGGATCCACAGCTGCCGCCGGTTTTCGCCCGTGAGCTCGGCGGAAACCCATTGCCGGTAGGTGGGCGAATCCCGGCGGGCGTCCACCGCGACGTCCAGAATCGCGCCGCGCAGGCAGCTGAACAGCTTGCCCTGGGCATGGGGCGTGGCCTGGCAGTGCAGGCCACGCAGGGTGCCCTTTTGCGCGGAGTACGATCGATTGTCCTGCACAAAGCGCGCCGTAATGCCGATCTCCGCCAAGGCCGCCTCGCTGTACATCTCGCAGAACCAGCCCCGCGCGTCGCCGTGCAGGGCGGGCTCAAGGAGATATACGCCGGGGATGGCGAGGGGTGTGGCGGTCATGGGAAAGACTCCTCCTTGGCTTCGTCTGTAGAGACGCACGGCAGTGCGTCTCCCCTAAGCACCCACTGATGAAGGCCGGCGCACTCTGTAGGGGACGGCCTCCGGACGTCCCCGGGCGATAAAATAAAAGCTTCGT
>WQTL01000054.1 GCA_009786275.1 Bacillota bacterium
GGGCCGCGGCCGGTTCGTCTTCGAGCAGCCACACCGTCAACGCACACGCCCCCTCTTCAACGCCCCGGCCTAAACCGGAACGGTTGCGCTATATATGGAATGCATTTCAGTATATGGTAACATATTTTGAGGAAAATGCAATAGTTTTGCGGGCAAAATTTTGTCCCCTCACGGCTTCGTGTGTATGGGACGGCGCGAATGCCCTTGCCCCTCGATTTCGTTCGAGGGGCTTTTTTTGCTTGCATAATCGCAAGGGGCGTGATATAATAATACGTGAGATTGAACTGCATGTAGAGACGCACGGCAGTGCGTCTCCAGAATAAACAGAAACAGCTTATTTGGCCGGAGACGCACTGCCGTGCGTCTCTACATGACAATTGCAGACTAAAATCACAAAATAATGAAGGAGATCCCCGCCATGCCTCTCGTCATCGCCCACCGCGGCGCGAACCGCCTCGCGCCCGAAAATACCGTCGCCGCCTTCAAAAAAGCCCTGGAGCTGAACGTGGACGGCTTTGAAAACGACGTGCATCAGACCCTCGACGGCCGCCTGGTGGTGTGCCACGACGACGCCGTGGACCGCACCTCCAACGGCACCGGCCTCATCTGCGAAAAGACCTTCGAGGAAGTGCGCGCGCTGGACTTCGGCGGCTGGTTCGCCCCGGAATTCGCGGGGGAGAAAATCCCCGCCCTGGAGGAGTTCTTCGAGCTGTGCGGCCCGCTGAAGGTCGTCAACGTGGAGATCAAGCGCGCGGCGGACGGCAGCATCGCCAGCGCCGCCGCCGTGGTGCGCATGGCCCGGGAGATGGGCGTGTTCGATAAGCTCATCGTGTCCAGCTTCGATATGGATATGCTGCAGGCCTGCCTGGCCGAGGACGCCGCCACGCGCATCTGCTTCCTCTACGCCCCCGACAACGAGGAGGCCTGCGAGGCCATCGAGGACGACCCCGCTGGGTTCGCCAAGAAGTACAGCCTCTACGCCTACCACCCCTTCGTGATGCTGGTGTCCGAGGACTACATAGAGGAGTGCCATGCGGCGGGCATCGTGGTGAACCCCTGGACCATCAACCAGGACCACGCCATGCACATGCTGTGCGAATGGGGCGCGGACGGCATCATCACCGACGAATCCGCGCTGGCCATGCAGCTCGTCTATGGGCAATCCTAAAAAAGCCATCGGCGACGCGGGCGAGGCCTTCGCGGCGCAGCACCTGGAGGCCCATGGCTTCCGCATCGCCGCCCGCAATTTCAGGACGCGCCTGGGCGAGGTGGACATCATCGCCCGCGGCTCGCAATACCTGCTGTTCGTGGAGGTGAAGGCCCGCCGGGCGGGCTCCATGGTCTCCGGCGAGGAGGCCGTGGATTTCCATAAACAGCGCAGGCTGCGCGCGGCGGCGGAGTACTATCTTGTGGGGCGCCCGTGCGATTTGCAGCCCCGCTTCGACGTGATGTGCGTGGAGCTGGGGCCGGGCGGGAGCTGCAAGCTGAGCAACTGGATTGAGGACGCGTTTTGAAAGGAATTCCCATGCCCATCGATCTGACCGCCGAGCTGGTAAAAGAATACGCCCTCGCCGCGGGCGCGAAGGTGGTGGGCATCGCCGCCGCGAAGGATTTCGTAGACGCGCCGGCGGGCTTTCACCCCACGGACGCGCTCCCGGGCTGCGTTTCCGTGATCGTGCTGGGGCTCCCCATGCCGAAGGAGGCTATCCTGAGCGACGATACCATCGGCTTTATCGATCTGCGCAACGCGGTGAACAAGCAGCTGAGCGATATCGCCAAGGCCGCGGCGAAAAAAATCAAGGCCGCGGGTTACAAGGCCAAAGATATCTCCGGCATGAGCGGCAAATGGGCGGACGGTTTCACGCGCGGGCCCATATCGCTCAAGCATGCCGCGGAGCTGGCGGGCCTGGGCGTCGTCGGGAAAAATTATTTGCTCCACAACCCCACGTACGGCAACATCCTTTGGCTCAATGCCATCTTCACGGACGCGGAATTGGCCCCGGACCCAAGGCTTGACTACACGATTTGTGACAATTGCAATCTGTGCGTGGAGGCTTGCCCCGCGCACGCCCTGGATACACCGGGCACGGTCGGCAAAAAAGCCTGCTCGGGCACGATGTTCAAGCAGGTCAGCAAGAAGTGGGAGATCGTGTGCTTCCAGTGCCGCAAGGCGTGCCCGCATCGCTTCGGCACGCAATAGAAAGGACCGCCCCATCACCGAGAATATCACCCTCGCCCCCGAGCGCGCCGCCCTGGCGGCCGTGGATACCGGGCACTACGGCATAGAGGAATCCCTGGCGGAACTGGCCGAGCTGGCCCGCACCGCCGGGGCGGAGGTCGTTGCACGGGCCGTGCAGAGCCGGGGCGCGCCCGACAACGCCAGCTATTTCGGCAAGGGCAAGCTGGAGGAGCTGAAAGAATGCGTCGAGGCCAATGAGATCACCCTGGTGATTTTCGACGACGAGCTGAGTCCCTCGCAGCTGCGCACTGTGGAGAAAATTCTGAACCCCGACGAGCACGCCGTGGAGCTCAAGGTGCGCGCCATCGACCGCACGATGCTCATCCTGGACATCTTCGCCATGCGCGCCCACAGCCGGGAGGGCAAGCTCCAGGTGGAATTGGCGCAGCTGAAGTACTCGCTGCCGCGCATCACCGGGCAGTGGTACGGGCTTTCGCGGCAGGGGGGCGCCGCCGCCGGGGCCGGTACCGGCGGGCGCGGGCGCGGCGAGACGAAGTACGAGACCGAC
>WQTL01000055.1 GCA_009786275.1 Bacillota bacterium
ACCCAGGCGCTCATGGACGCCTGCCGCAACCACGGCGGCGTGCGCTTCCACCAGGTGTCCACCGACGAGGTCTACGGCGACCTGCCCCTGGACAGGCCCGACCTGTTCTTCACCGAGGAGACGCCCCTGCAGACCTCCAGCCCTTATTCCGCCTCCAAGGCCGCGGCGGATTTGCTCGCCCTGGCGTATTTCCGCACCTACGCCCTGCCGGTGACGATCTCCCGCTGCTCGAACAACTACGGGCGGTACCAGTTCCCCGAGAAGCTCATCCCGCTGATGATACTCAACGCCCTGAACGATAAGCCGTTGCCCGTCTACGGCACGGGGCTGAACGTGCGCGACTGGCTCCATGTGGACGACCACTGCCGCGCCATCGAGAAAATCCTCATGCGCGGGGTGCCGGGGGAGGTCTACAACATCGGCGGGCACAACGAGCGCGACTGCCTCACCGTGGTGCGCACCATTTTGGAGCAGCTGAACAAGCCCGAGAGCCTCATCTCCTTCGTGGAGGACCGCGCGGGCCACGACCTGCGCTACGCCATCGACCCGGCGAAGATTCACCGCGAGCTGGGCTGGCTGCCCGAGACCCCCTTCGAGCACGGCATACGCGAGACCGTGCGCTGGTATGTGGACAATCCCGGGTGGTGGGGGAGGATACTGGATGGGAGCTACCGTGATACGACTGCTGCGCCATAAGAAAAAAGAGGGCGTCTCCACCTGGCGGGTGGGGAAGTATGTTGTCAAGCATTTCGCCAAGCCGGAGAACAGGCGAGAGATCGAGAACTATCGTATATTGCGGTCGCTCGGCATACCCACGCCGCGCGTGATGATGCATACAAGAAAAACGCTGGTGATGGAGGACTTATCCATCGGCGCGTATCGCCTTGCTACGGAGGAAGACTTGAACGACCCGGCAGTGGGCACTCTGGTGGCTGCCTGGTATCGCAAGCTGCACGAAAACGGCAGGGGGTACGCCCAAACGCATGCGCTCTACGATGAAAGCGAGGATATCACCCCGGAAAACCTGGCCTTGATCGGGGAAAAGACCGGCGCGAAGGATTTCCCCATCTGGCCCGCGCTGATGGAACGGCTGCCGCGCATACGTGAAATTGTTCTGTCCCTGCCCCGCACGCTGACCTACAACGATTTTTACTACACAAATTTCGCAGTGGCCCGGGATGGAAGCGCCGCGCTGGTATTTGACTATGACTTATTGGGCAAGGGATATGTCTACGCGGACATACGCAATGTGTGCTCCTCCCTGGGCGAAAAGGCGAAGGCGGCGTTCCTCGCGGCCTACGGGCCGTTTGACGAAAGCGGAATCGCGATTGATAAGATAGTCAGCGAGCTGGTGTCGCTGCACGCCGCCTGCGGGAAAGAAAAATTCCCCCAGTGGGGGGAGGAGGCGCTAGGCAAATTGAAAGGGTGGGGGGCGGAGGAGTTGATGCTTTGACGCACCCCCTCAGTCGCTGCGCGACAGCTCCCCCAAGGGGGAGCCTGGGTTGTGCGCTCAAAAAAAGGCTCCCCCTTGGGGGAGCTGTCGCGTAGCGACTGAGGGGGTAAAAATCATTTCATCTTCTTCAAAAACCCATACGCCCTGCGCATCGTGTTCCTGTCATTGTCGAATTTGAGCATCTGCATGGCCTTGTGGTAGTCCACCCAGAGGTAGTCCTCGATTTCGGACTCCTGGGCGGTGATGCGCCTGTCGTACGCCTCGGCCAGGAAGATGGTGACGCTCTTCTCGATCACGCCGGAGATTACATACTCCGACTGGCACGAGAACCCGGGCAGCAGGCGGATGCGCAGCCCGGTCTCCTCGCGTATCTCCCGCCGGGCGGTCTGCTCGGCGGTTTCGTAATTTTCCACATGCCCCTTGGGGAAGCCCCAGTTGGTGCTGCGGCGGTTCTTGATCAGCAGGAAGCGCAGCTCCCCTTCCGTGCGGCTGAACACCACCGCCCCGCAGGAGCGCTCGTAGAGGCAGTGGATGCGGTAGTCCTCCGGGTCCAGGGCGAAGCGCAGCGCCCGGCGGATCTGCCCGACGATGTAGCGGTTTTTCCGCGGGGCGGCCACGGCAAAGCGGCGGCCGTCGCGGCAGGCCAGCAGGGCGATCACTCGGCCCTCGAACAGGCGCACGGGGTGCCGCGGCCCCAGGATGAAGATGCCGTCCGGCCGCTCGCCGTCCGGCACCGCGGGTGCCGCCAGCTCCCCGAAGTTTGCGCCGTAGACGACGTTTTCGTTAAAAGGGGTACCCAGCCCGTGCGTCACGCACACACGGACGAATTTTCCCAGAAGCCCCTGGAAAAGGCTTTGAGCCCCCTGTGGGGGGCTTTGCGCGCCGTGCGGTTCCCGGGCCTGCTGTCCCTCCGGCGCTTCCATCTGCTCCATTGCGATGTCCTCCAGCATGAGTTCAACCCATTATACACGGTTTTTTCGGAAAACACAAGAGGGAAATTCGCGGAAGGCGCTTTAAATCGACAATTATTGTGAAAAGGCCTTGCGCCGCGTGAAATTTTTGTTTTTCCCAAAAATTTCGCGTTTTCGTTTTAATGTTCAATAACAGAATTATACGGGCCGTCCCTTGTGCTATACTTGAAACTAGATAAATGTTCTATTTTAAGTCAAAGGAGAAAAACTGACCATGAAACGCATCATCGCGATTCTTTGCGCCGCCGTGCTGCTGGCGGCCCTCGCCTTCGGCTGCGGCAAGGACGAGCCCGAGACGACGACAACCGAGCCCGGGACGACCACCGAG
>WQTL01000056.1 GCA_009786275.1 Bacillota bacterium
ATACGGCAGGTTGGCGCACACGTGCACCGGCATGCCCTGGAAATGCTCCTCCAGCAGGGCGGGGAGGTCGAGCCGCAAAATATCGCCCTGTATGACCGTCACGTTGTCGCGGCCCGCGAGGGTTTCCTCCAGCACGGGCAGCAGGCGCTCGTCCAGCTCCACGGCCGCGACCTTGCCCGCCACATCGGCAAGCGCCCGGGTGAGCGCCCCCGCCCCCGGACCGATCTCCAGCACGCCGTCGCTTTTTGCCGCGCCGCATTGGGCGGCCATGCGCGGGCAGATACCGGGGTTTATGATGAAGTTCTGGCCTTTGGCTTTGGAAAAAGTGAAGCCGTGGCGGCGGAGCGCATCCATGTAGTCAGGTTGCATGTTGCCTCTTTCAAAGGCTCCCCCTTGGGGGAGCTGTCGCACAGCGTCTTTTGCATGCCTTAGTATGCACAAAGTAGAGGGGGTTAAAAATTCACCCCAGCAGCACACCCTCCGCCTGCGGCTTCTCCATCTCGCTTAAGGAGCCGAAGTAGTACTGGTAGATGTCCCGCACGGTGGGGATGACCGGCGCGCTGCTGTTGCAGCCCTCGCCCACGGCCACCACCACGATCTCTGGGTTATCGAAGGGGGCGAAGGAGATGAACAGGCCGTTGGTGACCTCCTGGGATTTTCCGTTGATCACGCGTACCACCTGGCTGGTGCCGGTTTTGCCGGCCACCTTCACGGGCAGGTCCTTGAACTGGCGGCCCGCGTTGGTGTCGCCCGTGCCCAGCTCCAGCATGGCCCCCCGCACGATGTCGTAGACGGCCTTGTCGATGCCGGTGTTGCCCAGCACCTCCGGCGGGAAGGCCTCGACCAGCTCGTTCGTGCCGGGCTCGCGGATGGACTGGATGAAGTGCGCGCGGCGGCGCACCCCGAAGTTGGCGATGGTGGAGGCGTATACCGCCAGCTGCATGGGGGTGAACAGGTTGCCCTGGCCGATGGCCGTCTGCAAATTGTAGCCGGCGTACCACTGCTGGCCGATGGCTTCGCGCCTCTCCTGGGAATCCATCACGCCCAGTTGCTCCGGGAGCTCCACGCCTGTGGCCTGCCCCAGGCCCATGGAGAGCCGGTAGGCGTTGATCTTCTCGAAGCCCAGCTGGCGGCCCATCTCGAAGAAGAAGCTGTTGCAGGAATCCACCAGGGCCCGCACCACGTTGACGGACCGGCCCTTGTGCAGGTACACCTGCGGGCAGTGGAATACGTGCCCCAGGAAGGGGTAGGCCCCCGTGCAGCGGTAGTGGAAGCTCTCGGTGATGATGCCCTCCTGCAGCGCGGCCAGGGCCACCGAGACCTTGATGGTGGACCCGGGCTCGTAGAGTCCCTGCAGCGCGCGGTTGTACAGGGGGGCGGTCACGTCGCTGTTGAGCTGCGCCAGGTTCGCCTGGTACTGCGAGATGTCGTAGCCCGGCAGGCTCACGCAGGCGAGCACCTCGTTGGTGCGGGCATCGAGGACCACCACCGCGCCCGCGGGGGGCACGACCGGATGGCGCAGGCTCTTCATGTCCTCCAGGTTTTTGGGGAATTTCTCCTCGATGAGTTTCTGCAGGCCGCTGTTGATGGTGAGCACGACGGTCTTGCCCTGCTGCGCGGCCTTGTCGATGCTCTCGTCGGCCGCGCCCGTCTCGTTGTTGACCTTGACGGTCTTCACCCCGCGGATGCCGCGCAGCCAGGGCTCGGCGCAGCGCTCCATGCCCGACGCGCCGAACTCGTCCGCCAGGCGGTAGCCCTCGCCCTTGTGGGCGTCGTAGTCCTCCCGGTTGATGGCGGCCACGCGCCCGAGCACGTGGGGGGCCAGCGTGCCGTCGATGTAGGTGCGCACGGGCACGACCTCCGTCTGCACGCCCCTGTAGAACACGCTGTTCTCCCGCACCCGCGCTTTCAGGTTTTCGTTCACGTCCTTCGCGAAGGTGTAGGGGTTCATCGTGCTGTATTGCATGCGCCACATGTTGTACTGCACCGACGCGATTTTCCTCGCCACGCTTTTCTCATATCCCTCCAGGTGATAGCGCGCGATCAGGGCGTCCAGGCAGTTCTGCGCCGTGGCGTATTCGTTGAGCTTCAGATAGTCCGCGCCCTTCATCTGGGCGATGTCGCGCTCGCGGCCCTCCAGGAACACCGGCGCGCCGGCCTCGTCCAGGGCGATGGGCAGCATGTCGATCCACTCGGCCCCCTCGCCGTCGAACAGGGCGATGAGGGAGGCGAGGATCTCGGCGCGCTCGGCGGGGTCAGTGGGGAGGAAGGGGGACTGGAACACCATGGAAAGGCTGGACTGGTTGATCACCATGGGCATGCCGTTGCGGTCCAGGATCACGCCCCGCGCCGCCTGGATGGGCACGCTGCTGGTGGAATAGGCGTTTTCCGCCGCGTACTCCTTGCCGTGCACCAGCTGTATATTGACCAATGCGACGCCGAAACCGGCCAGAACCGCGACGAGCAGGCCGATCATCGTGTAGGTGCGCAGGTTGAGCTTTCGCAGGTTCATGAGGGCTCCTCCTCCCAGCGCAGCGCCCCCGGCACATAGGCCTTCGAGCGGCGCGAGGTGCGCCTGACGATGCCCTGCGCCGCGAGGTAGACCGGCACGGCCAGCAGCATGGTATAGGCCAGGCTCGGCAGGGAGTACCGCAGCAGCGCGTAGGGCGCGCCCGGCAGGCGGGCGTAGTCCGTGCCCCAGCGCATGAGCAGGTACCCGGCCGTGAACAGGAGCATCAGCAGGCTCACCGTG